>VGKN01000031.1 GCA_016867055.1 Candidatus Omnitrophota bacterium | reverse complement strand
TTCCTCTGCCTTATCTTTCTGTCTTTCAGCCACTCTTTGCTTTTTTAAATTCCCATTGGCATGGCTTATACCTTCAATTTTTATAAGCCCTCCTTGCTCAGTTAAATTTAAAGGTGTAAAATTTATTTTTGGCTCTATTCTTACCTTAACCTCTCCGCCACCCTTAGGGTAATATCCTCTTTTAATCAAATCTAATTTTACCTCTATTCCAATGCGTTTAAGAATAGGAATAATAACTCCCCAATAATACTCAATCGGGATTGCTCCTCTGCCAGATGTTCCGCCCTTTATATTTAAGGTTAAACCAAGGGAAGAAAAACAACCCACTGGAATAAGGGGCTGTAGCGTAAGACCAATAGACCCCGCTGTTTTTATATCAATATCAAGTTCACAGGATTTAATTCTAAGGGGATAAAATTTTATCTCGCGGGAGCCCAAATAAAAACCCTCTACCCTTGCATCAGAGATTTCTTTCAGAGCCCATAGGGTATTGAAATGTTGTTGCCTTAGACCTGGGTTTTCTCTCTTTAAGCGTATATTGAAAATTCTGACGGGTCTTTGGGCTATTACCGAAAGCGCCAGAGCTGTCCTTAATATCTGACCGCCGCCTTCTAAATAATCACCCGGGATCTCAAGAAGAGATTTTATTTGGGGCATTTGCAATGGTTATATTTTGTTTTTCTAAGGATTTAATCTTATGCCAATTGGCAATAATCTCTTCTTGAGATTTTACCTTTGTTCTGCCAAATACATGCGGATGGCGCCTTTTTAATTTTTTGATTAGCTCTTCAATAACATCCTCTATGTCAAACCTATTCTCCTTGGCAGCAATCTGCGAGTGGAACATTACCTGAAGTAAGATATCGCCTAACTCCTCCTTCATATCGCGGAAATTACTATTTTTTACTGCCGAAATAAACTCTCTTGTCTCTTCTTCAAGGTATGGGATTAGGCTTTTGTGGGTCTGTCTTTTATCCCAGAGGCATCCCTTTGGGCTATGTAATGTCTTGAATATCTTTTTAAGTTTAATAAACTTTGTTTTTTCTAACATACGCTATTTGTCAGTTTGCAACTAAAAATTCTCTGCCAATATCTCGTAAAATGCCTGGGGGTGCTTGCAGGCAGGACATTCTTTTGGCGCCTTGGTTCCTTCAAATATATACCCACAATTGATGCAATGCCATTTCGCAGGGGTTTTTTTAACGAAAACTGTGTTGCTGGTTATATTACTTATCAATTTTCTATATCTTACCTCATGGAATTTTTCAACCTTTGCTATTTGTTCAAAAGACCTCGCTATCTCTAAAAACCCCTCCCTCCTTGCAATCTTTGCAGAGTCTGAATAAATAGCTGTCCATTCCAGGTTCTCTCCACTAGCTGCCGCCTCGAGATTTGACCTTGTATCCTTTATCATACCCGCCGGATAACTAGCGGTAATCTCTACATCCCCTCCCTCAAGATACTTAAAGAATACCTTGGCATGTTCTTTTTCGTTTTCTGCTGTCTCAATAAATATATTTGCAATCTGTTCAAATCCTTCTTTTCGTGCAACGCTTGCAAAATAGGCGTATCTGTTTCTTGCCTGCGATTCCCCTGCAAATGCTGCAAGCAGATTTTTCTCCGTCTTTGTTCCCTTAATTGTCTTTATCATAATTTAAACCTCCCATCCTTTTAAGAAATTATACAGACATTCGCCAATACCCTGACTATAACCACCCTCTAATATGCTAAATGCGGGCATCTCTAACCCACAAATTAACTGGGAAATCTTAAGATATGAACTGCTCACTAACTTTATATTTGCGAGAGGATCATCTATATAGGTATCAAAACCCATTGATACGCCAGTGATATCTGGTTTAAAAATTTTTATCTCCTCTAAAGCAACCTTAAGAACTGATAAATATTTTTTTTCATCTGTCCCGCTGCCCAAAGGAAAATTCAGGCAATTTTTTCTGGAAACAAGTCCTGTGCCGGGATATAGAGGGCTTTGGTGTAGGGATACATAAAGAACATTGCTAATTCCTAAAAATATATCTTCTGTGCCGTTTCCATGATGACAGTCTAAATCAAGTATTGCTGCCTTTTTTATTTTTTCTAAAGACCTTTTTATAGCAATTGCCATATTATTAAAATAGCAGAACCCTCCTAAGCTGTTTTTACCTGCGTGATGGCCGGGTGGGCGCATAAGGAAAAACGCAAACCTCTTTTCGTCCAAAGTAACCTGTGCTGCCTTAATAGCGGCCCCTACAGACAAAGAGGCGTATTCAAATACGTCCGAGATATTCGGGGTATCTGGGTCAAAAAAAATTCCATACCTAACCTTCTCAAGGAGCTCTTTGGTATGAACCAACAATATAGCTTCTTCGCTACAGGGTTTTGGTTCAATAAATTCTAAACTAAGAGAGTCTTTCTTAGAGACTAAGAAATCATAACAAATTTTTATCCTCTCAGGAGACTCAGGATGATTTGGACTTCTGTATTCAAGACATTTGGGAGAAAAAATAACTTTCAAGGTTGTAAGTTACAGGTTGTTAAAACTTATCACTTATCACTCATAATCCATAACTATTTTTTACTATTACCTAAAATTATAATGCTTTCTGACAGGCTTTTTTATATCCCACCTGCAGGATAGGCCTTTTGGAAAACTGACAAAATCGCCTTTGCCAAAACTTACCCTTTTGCCATCCTTGGTTTGGACATCCACCTTTCCTTCTAAAAAATAACACTCTTCTATTTCATCATAGTGCCAGTCAAAACAAGAGATTTCCTTCTCCCAGATAGGCCAGGAAAACACATCTCTCTTTTTAAGTTCGCTCTGGTTTAACCTCTGAATTTTAATTTCCATCATCACTTCTTCCCTTCGCATTTATTACACAGGTCGGATTCTTTTTCGGATGGTCTTATCCCAAACAGTTTAGAGGCTATCCATTTATACAAAAATCCCTCTAATGGAACCTTGCATTTCTTACAGCGTTTCATTGTGCCCCCTTTCTTCTAATTACTAATTACTATTTGACTAAATCACTATTACAAATTCTCCCTTCGGCTTTGTGGATTTAAAATGTTCTATGGCTAAAGATACTTTTTCTCTCCTCTGCTCCTCAAAAACCTTTGTAAGTTCTCTAATTATTGCTATCTCCATATCTCCAAAAATCTCATAAATATCTCCTAGTGTCTTTAAAAGCCTGTGTGGTGATTCATAGAATATAATAGTTCTTTTTTCTGAAACTAACTCTTTTAGGCGGTTTTTCCTGGCAGAGGGTTTTGAGGGAAGAAAACCCTCAAAAGCAAACCTATTGGTTGGCTTTCCAGAGAGAACAAGCCCGCATACAAATGCGGTTGGCCCTGGTACGGTAATTAAGGGTATATTATTCTTAATGGCGAGTTTTATTATATGGCTACCGGGGTCAGATATCCCTGGTGTTCCTGAGTCAGAAACCAAGGCAATATCCTTACCTTCCTTTAAAAACCTTATAAGATAATCTCCTTTTGTAATCTTATTGTATTCAAAATAGCTCGTAAGAGGGGTTTTTATACCATAGTGACTGAGTAGGATTTTTGTATGGCGGGTATCCTCGCAGGCGATTAAATCAACCTCTCTTAAGATATCGAGCGCTCTTAATGTTATATCTTTTAGGTTGCCTATGGGCGTGGAAACTATATAGAGCATATTAGTCATTGAGTTGCTTGGGTTACTTGAGTTACTTGGGTTTTAACTCAATGAACTCTATAACTCAAGTAACTTATTCTACGGTTACACTTTTTGCGAGGTTTCTGGGTTGGTCTACATCACAGTTTCTCCCCACAGCTATATAATAAGCAAATAATTGTAGTGGTAAGATTGCCAGAAGCGGAGAGAAGGTCTCGTCAATTCTGGGTATATATATCACCTCATTCGCATGGCTTTTTATAGCATCGTTCCCTTCAGTTGCAACTGCTAAGACCTTGCCTTTTCTAGCGCGTATCTCCTCAATATTTGAGAGCATCTTCTCATATATCCTTGAATTAATCGCTATGCACACTACCGCCCTATACTCATCTATAAGCGCAATAGGACCGTGCTTCATCTCTCCAGCGGCATAACCCTCTGCTGGAATATAGGAAATTTCCTTCAATTTAAGGGCGCCCTCTAAGGCGGTGGGGAAGTTAATGTTCCTCCCCAGATATAGAAAGCATCCAAAATTAAGATGCCTGTTTGCTGCTTTAATAATATTTCCTTTATTTTTAAGTATGTGCTCTAACTGGTGGGGTATCTTCTTAAGCGCTGCCACGGATCTCTTCTTTTCCTTGAGAGAAATTTCCCCTCTTAGTCTTCCAAGGTATATGCTGATTAAATAAAGCATCATAAGTTGTGCGGTATATGCCTTTGTAGAAGCAACCCCTATCTCAGGACCTGCATAGGTATAAATAACGCCATCAGATATCCTTGTTAAGGAAGAGCCCACTACATTGCAAATAGAGACTACCTTAGCCCCCCTTTGTTTTGCCTCCCTTACCGCAGCAAGCGTATCTGCAGTCTCTCCTGATTGGCTTATGGCTATAATCAGGGTATTCTCCTTTACAACGGGCTTTCTATATCTAAATTCGCTTGAAAGGTCTACCCAGACAGGAAGCCTTGCAAAATCCTCAATGAGATATTTCCCTATAATCCCGGCATGATATGCAGTGCCACAGGCAACTATAATTATGTTATCTATTTTTTTAAGTGCTCTATCGGATAGGTTTAGACCCTCCAACACAATATCACCTTTCTTTGAAATTCTTAAGGAGATAATCCGCGAGATAACAGTGGGTTGTTCATAAATCTCCTTTAGCATAAAATGGCTAAAGCCTGCCTTTTCAGCAGCGCTTATATCAAAATTTACATGTTCGGGTTGTCTATCAATTCTTTTACCTGATATATGCGATATCCTGATGTCCTTATCGGTAAGCGAAACTACTTCCTTATCTTCAATGTGTATAATAGTTCTGGTATATTGAAGAATTGCCGGAATATCTGAGGCTATAAAATTCTCATTTTTACCTATGCCTACTACAAGGGGACAATTATTCCTTGCGCCAATAAGTTTGCCCGGCTCATCGCAACTTACAACACCAATAGCATATGCACCCTCAAGAAGCTTCATCGTCTTTCTAACGGCCTCTTCAAGATTCCCCCTTAAATTCTCCTCTATCAAGTGGGCTATAACCTCTGTATCGGTCTCAGATTTAAAGATATGCCCTCTTTTCATCAGGGACGCCTTTAACCTCTGATAATTCTCAATTATGCCGTTGTGAACAACGAGGATTTTGTTTGAGCAGTCAATATGCGGATGGGCATTTATCCGGTTTGGCTCGCCATGCGTTGCCCACCTAACATGGGCAATACCTAATTTGCTTGTTGGTAGCGGTGCATTCTTCAATTCCTCAATAATTGATAGGATCTTACCTGCTCTTTTTCTTAAATGGACACTGCCATTAAATACCACACCAATACCTGAGGAATCATAGCCCCTGTATTCCAGGCGTCTTAAGCCTTCCACCAGAATTGGAACCGCATCTCTTTTGCCTATATAACCAACTATACCGCACATGTTAATAAATCCGAACAACAAAATTCAAATGACAAAATAAACCCAATTTTTGAATTTTGAGTTTTGTTATTTGTCATTTCTCATGTATGTTATCCTCCCCTCGCATATTGTCATAACTACATTTAAATCTTTATCTGCGATTACCATATCGGCATCTTTTCCTGTCTCTAGGGAGCCTTTTTTGTTATCTATGCCAAGCAGTCTCGCCGGATTTATTGTAGCAAGCGAAACTGCATCTTTCAAGGATAAATTTCCATATTTGATAGCATTTGTTATCGCTTCAATCATAGTGAGATTGCTTCCTGCAATTTCACCATTCTCCAATCGGTAAACCCCGCACCTCGCAAGGTCTCTTTTTTGACTTGCCCTTATAGAATCTTCAAACCTTATAGAATCTGTTGAAAGGATAATCTTGTCCACACCCTTACATCTTAACAAAATCTTAAACAAAACTGGGTTTATATGTAAACCGTCAAGGATTATCTCGCAAAACACCCTATCGTCTGACAAAACTGCGCCTAAAACCCCTGGAGCCCTATGATGTAAAATTCCCATCCGATTAAATGTATGGGTTGAAAATATCATCCCTTGGTTAATCGCCCTGATAGACTGTTTGAGGGTTGCGTCTGTATGGGCAAATGCGGGTACTATATTATTTTTAACGAGCAATCTTATAAGAGCGCTCGAATTATCTAATTCCGGAGCAAGGCTTACAATCCTTATAAGACCCTCTGATTTTTTAATAAGAAGCTTTACCTCTTTTAAATCTATCTCCTTTATAAATCTCTTATTTTGCGCTCCAGCCATCTTCCTATTTATATAAGGACCCTCTAAGTGAATTCCTAAAATCCTTGAAGGAAGTTTGTTTTCCAGGCTTAAATTTTTAATAGCGTTTATCCTCTTAATTAAAGAATCCTTCCTAATAGAGGGTAGCGTGGATAAAAAAACGGTTGTGCCGAATCTTGAAAAATATTTGGCGGATAAAATGGGGTCTCCGTGTAGGTGTAAATCAATAAAACCTGGCAGGATAAAAAATTTCTTTGTGTCAAAAAATTTGGCCTTCTTTTTGGCTCTTGGGTATTTTGAAGATATCTCTTCTATAACCCCATTTTCACAAAAAAGAAAATGGTTATATAGTATTCCCTCTGGGGATAGAACATCGCCTTTTAAAAGGATGCGGTGCATGAAGGGTTAAACTGGATACTACGCTATCTCTTTTGCCAATTCCTTAAGCCGCTCTATCCTTTTTTCAATAGGTGGGTGAGTGCTGAAAAGATTTAGTATTCCTCCTCCGGTAAGGGGATTTACTATGAACATATGGGCGGTTGCAGGATTTGCCTCCATTGGAATACGCCTTGCGCCAAGGTGAAGCTTCTCAAGGGCGCTCGCCAAAGAAAGGGGCCTGCCACATATCCTTCCCCCTGATTCATCTGCCCGATATTCACAGGAGCGCGATATGGCAAGCTGGATTAAAAGAGCGGCTATTGGCGCTACTATTATAAGGAAGAGTTCGCCCAAAATATTTGAACCCCTTCCCTCTCTGTCTCTTCCCGAGATTCCTCCAAACATTGCTGCCCAGCGCGCCATATTGGCTACCATTGATATAACACCTGCTATTGTGGCAACTATTGTGGCGAGTAAAATGTCTCTATTTCGCACATGGGCTATCTCATGGGCTAAAACTCCTTCTAATTCCTCTCCATCAAGCATTTGTAAAATTCCCTGCGTCACTGCAACTGCTGCATGAGAAGGATTCCTCCCCGTAGCAAAGGCATTTGGCGTCCTTACGGGAATTATATATACCCTTGGCATTGGAAGCTCTGCCTTTTCGGTAAGCGATCGGACTGTTCTGAAAAGCTCCGGTGCCTCAGGTTCACTTACTGGTTTTGCGCCATACATCATAAGCACTATCTTGTCTGAGAACCAGTAGGTAGCAAAGTTCATAATTATGGCAAAGATAAAGGCAGTAAACATACCCTGCATACCGCCTATAAGCCTTCCTATGAACATAAGAAGAAGGGTAAGAACGGTCAAGAGTATCATTATCTTAAAATTATTCAAAAAACTTATCATTTTAAATTACACCTCCCGATTTTTAATTATATCAAAAATATATAAAAAGTCAAGGTAATCCGGCTATCAGGTATTTTTCTCGATACAGTCAATAAGTTCCCTTGTGCTTACGGGTTTGGCGAGAAAGGTATGGCTGCTTATGGTCTTTATAGAGTCTTCTCTTGTTTCTTCTTTCTTTACCAAAGCAGTTAAAAATACTACCGGGATATTCTTAAGATCCTCTTCTTCATTTATCTGCTGGATGACGTTTGCGCCATCCGCGTCAGGCATTACAATATCCAGAAATACCATATCCGGCTTAAACGTCCTGATGGCAGCGATAGCGCGCGAACCCTTATTTTCTATAGATACGTCGTATTTGCCTGTTGCTTCTAAGTTTAATTTTATCATTTGCGTCAGGTCTACCTCGTCATCAATAATAAGTATTTTTTTCTTCTTCATCTATGCCCCCTTTTCTGTTTTTATTTTAAATATTAAAGTGGCTTTTGTCCCCTTAGCCTCTTTCCTATTTTCAATTTTTATCTTTCCTTTGTGCATATCCATTATATTCCTCGCTATAGATAGCCCTAAGCCTGTTCCCCCTTTATCGCGCTTTGTGGTAAAAAATGGATCGAATATCTTTTTTAAAGTGCTTTCCGGAATGCCCTGGCCAGAATCTTCAATTTCGGCAATTACCGCTTTTTCTCCAAGCCTGAAGATATCCTCTCTTCTCTTGCCTGCGCCATCTTTTATTTCAGTTAATTCCTTAACATATGTCCTTATATTCAATATTCCTCCGTCCGGCATAGCATCAATAGCATTCATAAAAAGATTCACCAGTACCTGCTCAACTTTATTTTTATCTAAGTTGACGGGTGGGATATCTTTCCTGAGATTCATTATCACTTCAATCTTGTGGCGTGTAATATAATTTTTTACAAGGAGGAGGGAATTCTCAATAACTAGATTTACATCTTCCTGCGATATATTTATCTCTGACATAGCAGAAAAATCTAATAATCCCTTAATCACCCTATCCGCCCTTAAAATAGCATCATTTACAGACCTTAACGCCAATGAGATGTTCTTCTCGTCCTGGGGTATCGTTTTAGAAAGATATTCTATACCCTGAAGTATAATCGCCAGTGGATTTTTTACCTCATGGGCGACTCCGCTTGCTAAAATTCCTACTGTTTCTAACTTCTCTACTTCAACAAGATGTGACTGGTAAAGCTTGAGTTGTTCATAGGCGTTCTTTAGCGCTTCTTCTGTGCGCTTACGTTCGGTTATATCCTTTATTATCACAACGATTCCTTCAATCTTTCCATCATTACCTATCACCCGAGAGGCTGAAAAAATAACAGGGATTAAATTGTCGCTTTCCGTTTTACAAACCATTTCATAGCTTCTTAAGGTTCCTTTCTCGATCAGCTCTATAAGTCTCTCATTGCTAAACATCGAGCCTTCCGTCATAAAGACGGTGGAAATTGGCTTATCAATAAGTTTTTCTTCTTTATAACCTAATAATGCTGTGGTTGCGGGATTAGCCCTCTTTATCTTTCCATCCACGGTTATAATAATCAGGCTGTCTGTTATGGAGTTAATAATACTATCTAGGTTAGCCTTCGCCGAACTAACCTCTTCCAGGCTTGTCTTTAAACTTTGCTTGATTTCCCAGTTGAATATGCCAAGTATGTTCCAGACAGCCCATGCCAAAAAAATAGCACAAACAGCGCAAGGCACCTGCACCGGAATGCCAAATTTATCTAAAAAAGAGTTAGTATTAATAACTGCTGCTGGGAAAAAATCTCCCATTGGGACAACTATGCCCCTTAACATACCGTAAATACATATTGAAACTGCTGCTATTAAAAAATAGGAATTGAGATTGATTTTTTTTAAGACCACTTTGTTGCTATAATAATACTTAATAAAACCAAACGCAGACAATACCCCGCCCGGAAACCCAATAAAATAACCGGGCCAAATATTCCAGTTCTGTTTATATGTAAAGGCGGCTGTTATGGTGCAAGCACATAGAAACACTGTAATCCATTTTCCAAAAATTTTTTTATTAAGACTTAGAAGTACGAGTCTGCGTCCGAACTCAAATAAGAAAATATACGATATGGTAAGGAGGGCAAACTGCATTATTTCCAACAAATAAGACGTGCGGCTAGTGTATTCTTCGTTAATCTGGATTATACTAACCATATGTAACCACTCGTTTATCCCGTGGATTATCCCAAAATATGCCAATATCCAGATAATATTTGATAATTTATAAATACTCTCGCGGCGCGGCTGGGCGAGGATAGATATGCCCATAATTACGAAGCTCAACCCGTAAATCAGAAAAACCACGTCTAAGTTTTGGACAAAAAAATCTCTAAAAATCTCCCTTAAACTAACCATGTTAGCATTACCTATAAATTTTTAAGTCTTTTTAAGAATAAGCTCGCTTAGCGTTTTCCTTGAAGATTTAGGGCTTTCTGAAGCATAGCCAAGCGTTATAACTGCCATAAGCTCGTATTGGTCTGAAAGCTCTAAAAATTCCCTAACCTCATCCTTTTTATTTAATATCTCTCCCATCCAACAGGAGCCTACGCCAAGAGACTGAGCATATAGTAACATATTCTGTATGCAGGCACCTATCCCCAAAATATCCTTCTCCCTATGATATGAAGAATTCTTAACCAGAAATACACATATGGCAACCTTTGCATTTTCAATTGTCTTACTATACTTAGTAAAACCCGCTAATATTTGCTTTTTTTCTTTATCTTTTATTATAACAAACCTCCATGGCTGGTTGTTTAAACCAGAAGGCGCCCATCTTCCTGCCTCAAGTATATCTTCTATTGTTCCATTGGAGATTGTTTTTTCAGAATAACGCCTTATACTTCGTCTGGTTTTTATAAGGTCTAATATCTCTTTCATTCTTTGCTTTACGCTTTATGTTTGTGCTTGCCATTGGGGCTTTGAAATTTGATATTGAAGTTCTCCATCGCTTTCTTTAAAATTTCTTTTGCGC
>VGKN01000030.1 GCA_016867055.1 Candidatus Omnitrophota bacterium | reverse complement strand
TTTTAAATTAATATCTCGTGTTGAACAGATAGATTTCTTGGTGAGAAATGTTGAAAACATTGAAAGATTTGCCAGACTGCTTGATCCAGATAATAAGGGATATATTGCGCAGTTTGTTAAAGAAGAGGGGTTATTTAAAGTCATTGAAACAATAGGGCCTTTTGTAGGGGATAGATTTGGGGTTGTTTACGATTTTATGCGATATGCTGATTCCGAGCAGAGGGGCTATCTTGGGCTACTGTTCTATCTTAATCCAAAATACTTCAGGGCGTTATTTAATTTCCTGTTTCCAGAGAAGGAAGGCAGTGACGCACCTTCATTTAGATTAATAAGGATGACGGAAGAAATTCCAACGCTTCCACCCGATGAAAGAATCCCGTATTTAATAGATAGTTATTTAACAGAACTTGGCAGAGATAAGCCCTCTACCAATATAATTGCCTATTTTGTATTTTGCTTAGAGGTCTTAAATCTTAAACCAAAAGAAAAACTAACAAAACTATTTAAAAACTTTCCGGAACAATACACAGATTTAAATGACAAATTTACAAAACTAAAGGACGGGCATGCTCGCAGATATAGGGGTTTTTTCCTCGGAGAAAGATATATTCCCGAGGGTCTTAGGTTTGACGCTGAGTCGCTTTCAAGGATAGAGGTTCCGGCTAAGTTAAATCCAGGAGATATTAATAAACTTTTAAGAGAGGGCTCTGTCAATATCTTGGTCAAGGCGCTTATGGAAAGACAGAGGGAGGGCTATGATAGTTTCCGTGAACTCATCGAGAGGTTGATAGATGCTGGAGAGGATTCAATAGGGGTAGTAGATGTATTTGAATATTTCCTTAGCTTAAGTGACGAAGGGGAATTATTGGCTGACCCACGCATTGCCTCTTTGGTGTATTATGGTTTGGCAAGGATGTATTTCAAATGGTATAGCGAAATTGCAGATAGGGAATCAGGGTATGGGGCTGAAGGGGGAGATGAGGCTAAAGAAGAGATGATAAAGGAGAGGCGTAAAGAATCAACTGAGGATATGCTCAAAAGGGCGATAGCGTTAAATGGCAACAACCCCGAATGTCACTACTGGCTCGGGGAATTTTATCGGGTTTTTGGTAGAACAGACGAAGCCATAACAGAGTTTATGAGGGTAATTGAGCTTGTTCCTTCTGAGTCCGAGCCCTTAAAGTTAAAAAGCAGGCAGAGGATTGGTTGGTGTTATGTTTATTTAGCAAAGGGGAAATCAGGGCTTGATAAAATAGGGGAATTAAGAAGGGCTCAAGAAATCTTTGAGGGAATATTAGGGGTTAATCCTAAATTTGAAGATGCCCTCTCTTATTTGATGAGGGTTCTTGAAAGTATTGGACGAATCTATTTGGGGTTAGCCGCCAGCGAAGAAAAGGATATTTATAAAAAGTTAGGCTATTTTAAACAAGCGGAAGGGGTTTTTAAGGTATATTTAGATGTCGCTAAGGGTAAGTTAGAGGAAATAGACAGCCTTGAGCTCCTTATTACGGTATACGAGGCGTTGATAAGTATTAATATGACTAAATACATTGATTCGCGTATAAGCTGTCTCAAAAAATTGGTGGAACTTGAGCCTAATAGTGTGGATAGATTAGAAGATTTAGCAAACTGTTATATAGAATTAGGGGATTTAGGAGAGGCATTAGTAATTTATAGATATATAGAGAGTAGATATAACGAAATTACCCAATTCAGCACATTGATTACTTACCAGAGTGTTACGGATATGATAAGATTATTAGACCCAGCGTTAAAAATAGAAGAATTTACTGAATATGAATGGGAAATGTTTGAATCTATTATAGGTAAGGGGTTAAATTTTTCATATAAATTAAAGTCTCTGAGGTATTATGAGATATTCAGAAATATCAGAGGCTTTGAAGGCTTCTATGGAGAGGCATCATCTTTAGTTTCCCAGCTTACTGAGGATGAGATTGCGCGATTGGATATTGAGTTAGTTAAAGATGGTATTGATGTGTTCTTTGACGGTAAAAAGGTGTTGACTCCGAAGCTTAAAGAAGAACCTTCTCAAGAGATTGATAAGTTTAAGCAGACCGTCATAGATTCTGTTATCCGTGCGCGGATAAAGAAGGCAGGGGATTTGTTAAGGGGCGTAGGCATAGATAAATTTAGTATAGTAGCCGCCCAAGAGGGTTTGGATATTAAGGTTGGTGATAAAGAGCCCGTTCATCTACGCGCACCGCCTGATATATCGCAGTTAGTTATTATAACACTCTCTTTGGCATACGAAGGCCTTCCCGAAAAAGAGGCGCTTAGGAATTTATTTGGCGCCCTCTTTAAGATAAAAGACTCACCGCTATTAGCACATATCTTAAAAAAATACCTCTTTGATAAAATCACCTCTCTTATTGGCAATAATTTAGGCGAAGATGACACGCCTAACATTGACGCTCTCTCTAACCAGCCGGAGCTTTACATCCGACTATGCGCCCTGTTAGGTAAGGACTTGGCAGACATCCCTGTAGTTAAGAGGTTGTTAGAGTCCCTGAAGGAAAAATCCTTAACGCCCATAGGTGTTCCAGAGATTGATGCGCTCCTTGGAGAGTATAAGGGTCCTGTTGATTTAAGAGCTTTTAGGGATGATTATGCGGAGGCAAGGGTATGGGAGGAGGATTTAAATAATGTCCTATCAGGCAAAGAGGAGGAACTCCAATTTATATGGCGGGGATTCCATTTTATGAGACTATGGTATGGCTATTTGATTCCTAAGTATCTGAATGGGGCTCACCAAAAAGGAATTGAATTTGACCTTGAAGACCTGTTGGGCAAAATAAAGGCAAAGTTAGATAAGATAGAGGATATAAGAGAAACATGGGAGGAGGATTATATTGCCCTAAGGGCGCCTGCTTTGGAGAAACCATCGGTAATCTCTGTTCTGGGCTTAGAGGTTGTCTTAGAGGGATTAAGTGAATTTATTGTAGCAAAGTCAGGCGGTGATGGCGTCATTAGACTCGTAGCACTTCCTATGATTGAGCAGGCAAAACAAGCAGAGGAAATAGGAGATTATCAAAGAGCGATACAGAGGCTTGTATCCCTTAAGGACGAGGTGCTTAATCCGGCTTATAGCGCAGGGCATTTTGAAGGGATTATAACCCAGGATGAATTCGGAGAAGTCTTAGAATTAATCCAAAAAAGGATAGATGCCCTGGCTAAATTAGCTGCGCAGACGAGAGCAGAAAAGATAGGAGTTCTCCTTGGTAGTGCGGCTATTCTTGCTGAAGAATTAGGCAGGGCTCTTACAAGTGAGCCGCTTAAAGAGCAGCTTCTTGCCAAGCTTAAGGAGATAATAGGCGAGCCAGACCTTAGGATTAGCAGTTCTCTTAAGCGAGAGGGTGAAACCCTTACGCAGTGGCTTAAGCCCCTAAGCGATACGCTTCCAGAGGGAGAGTTGCTTGATTTAGTGAGAGCCACATTAGATAAGGTATTCTGGTCTGTCTGGACTGGATGGCTAATTTCAGAGAAGGATTTTGACAGGTGCTTCAAAAGGCCACTCCCAGGTAGTGATATCCAGCGGATATTTGCAGACTCAGCAATAGATACCTCTTATGGCGGAGCAATCCTCATCATAGGGCGCTCAGGTAGCGGGAAATCCTACCTTGTAAGTATGTTGAGTGATATGCCAAGAAGAAAACCAATTCGTGCCTTAAGCGAGGATAACACCACAGTAGCAACTACAGAGGAGGGTTTAGGCGCAGTCGGGCAACCCTCCATTAATTATCTTGCGCCAGTAAAGCTAATTGTATTTTTAGACCCGCAGGAAGAAGTAGAAGAAACCTTAATTAAGCAAAAATTAAGTTTAGCCAAAATTATAGAGATTATGGAAGCAAGAGGCATAGAGGGCTTTCCTAATCTGCCAGAAAATGTCCTGCAGGGTTTCTCTAACGTAAAAGTCCTTTATGCAAATCTGCCTGAGGAAGGTAGGCGTAGAGATTACGATGGGGTTGTAAATGCTATTGACGAGGTATTAAAAGCCCCGACTAAAATACCACCTGCCAGACCGCAGGCAAAGGCTAAACCCGCACCCGCCACGCCAGGCGAAGATATAAAAAGTTCAAGAGTTGGTTACGTTGAACCAGTTGTAGATGATTATGACGCTATCCAAGCAAGGAAATATGCTCAGGCGTATGATTTGTTAATGGAAGGTTTATTAGGTGAAGATTTTGTGGTTGATATAGAAAAAGCCATTAACGTGTTAAAACAATTAATTGCCTATTATGGCGCAGATACAGACAAGGGAAGAGAGCTTACAAAAATCTTAGATATAGTACTTAGGTATAAAAATGATATTGACCAGACTCAGATGAAGGCAGAATTAAAAGAAGTGATGAGTGGAGTAAAAGCCCAAGCCCCCACCGTGCCAGGAGCCGCCGTGCCAGTTATCAGTATTAAAATGCCTGCAGGTCGTGGAAATTCTGGGCCTATTGCAGAATTAAACAAAATAAAAGCCAAGGCTATGCCTATTTTGTTTAGACCCCCTAATGATTTTCGCAGCTATAGTCTCGTCGTTAGAGACGATGTTGTCTTTCATCCTCTTTCTCCGAAAACAGATGAATTGATGATTCTGGTGACTCAGAAATCAGTTTCAGAAGATGTTGAATATCCTGTGGGAATGTTCACAGGCCTTTCTGTAGATAGAGATGAGGTTCTCCATATGGAATGGCTCGTTGTATTTGACTACGACTTGGTTTTTCAATTTCTTAAATCTTTCAGAGATGGTCTTTCATCTGTGAAGAATAAAGAGTTATCATTAATTGAGGCCATGAGGGAGTACAGCGTGAAGACGCCTGATAGTAATGTTAATGCTCAAATTACCTTTTTATGGAAGTATTTCGAAGAGAAGGGGATAATAACTGATACAAAAATTGAAGATTTTTTTAGGAAGGCACCGTTGAACTTAAGAAAAAGAGGAATTGGGCGTGCAATGATGGAGTTTGTTAGCACATTTGTTCCGGTAGGACATAGAGTTCGCTGTATGCTTTTTAACAATGAGTCGTTGGCAGCACTACGAAAGAGTGTTCCTTTTGAGGAAACATTAGTTGGGAAGTTATTTGCTTCGGTAGGATATAAGTTAGTGGAGTTGGAGAAGGGAACTTACTATGAATTGGGAATACCTAAGCTCACATTAGAAAAAGTTTCTGCTACACCTATTAGTATGAATTGGCCTTCTCTTGAGGTATTGGGGCGATGGGTAGGTAAGGGTAGTGAACCACTACCAGATGAAAAGAGCGAGGCCATCGCCGCGCCAACAATACCAACTCCAGCCCCCACAGCCCCCGCCGTGCAAGAAGGTGTGTCTGATATATTGAAGGAACTATATGCCAATGCTCAACCTGCCCTTAGTGGGTTTTGTATAAAGGCGCGGGATATTGCTAAGCGCCTGGAGGCTGAAGGGGCATTTGACGTAAATAAACTTCGCGGGGAGTTAGCTGAACTTCGGCGTTTAGATAGGAAGATAAACGAATCTATAGAAAGCGCTCTAAGTAAAGCAAGCAGAATTTTAGAAGGGAGCCAGCCAGGTACAGATATATATAACGCGGCTTTAGCCTTATATGGTTCTCTTGAGGATGTATTGGCTAATAAGTATAAGCCTAATACAGCCATTATTAATAAAATGATTAATTGGCATCTATCTTTTATAGAGGGTCCTATTTTAGCAGGCATATTAAATAGTATAGCCAATAGCGTAGTGTCTTTTGATAACTATTTAAGAGAACTTAGCGAGTCAGATGGGACAAGAGATAGTATTTCAAGGCTACGCCCTGCGGCTACAGAAGTTATTTGTGATGGAAAACTTTCAAATGAGTTGAAATCACGCGGCGCTACCCCATTTAGCAAGCCAGATTATAAATTACCTGAAGAAGGAATAGAACTTATAAGGGCTCAGCTTGCATCAGCAGAGAAAATAGCTGTAGATATTGACAGGGCAGTTGAAAATAGAGACTTTGAAAAAGCCCAGGGTTTAATCAGGCAATTTTTGGATACGGTAGATACTGTTATCTATTCATTGGATAGATTGGGTAGTTTGGTCATAGGTTTAAAAGATGAGGGTTTTGATAGAGACAAACTCTTAGAATGGACCAGAGAGATTAATCTTTATACTACTCAGTTGGGCGATATCTGGGGGCGTTTGTGGGATGGATATAATAATGTAGATGAGATATATTTAGACGCTGTAAAAGAAGCAGTGAGAGATAGAGTTAAAATAGCTACTACAGCATGTTATGCAAGGATTCTCAATATCTATATGAAACACCTCAATGCCCAGAGATTAATTATGGATTTGGAAAAACATCCTGAAGCAACTATGGTTTTGATGAATGCGATACGGAGGGATAGCGAAGAACTTATAAGAATTGTTGTAAACAACGCTAGAAATGTAGATTCACTAGGCAAAGATGTTGATTTGGGAAAGGCTGGGGCGTTAGAAATCTATAGGCGTTTGTGGCCCGACCTATTATTGCGAAGAGATGAGGTGCAAGAAATCTATGAGCACTTGCGGCCTCATCTATTATATGGATTAGTAAATTATTATCTTAATAATGACATCAAACCAGATGTTAGCTCTGAGCCTGGTAGGTATCTATTTGAACTTTTTGGGATATTTGTTAAAGAAGAAAAAGATAGTTTTCTAAATTGGATTAAGAAAAGTTTTGCCAAGCCTTCAGACCAAGAATTATTTGTCCGCAACCTTCTTATTGTCCTTTCATATCTGTGCGAGAAAGAAGCGCTTATAGAAATAATTATGGCATTAAGGTATGGTTGGCGAGATCTTATGAATAGGATATACGGCGCATTTACAACGGATGAGATATTAAGGAGTATCAATGAGGGTAGACTATTGTTAGAGAAGGAGAGAATTGAAGTAAGGCGTCTTGCGAGGGATTTGTTGGCTGATATGCCATACTGGGTGTCGCCTAAGGGGATAATACACGCCTTGCCGAGCCCAGAGCCGACAGTAGAGGAGGTAGCAAAACGAGCCAATGGTTTTCTGCTTGATTTTGAAAGGACAATCAAGGCAGTCAGGGATGAGTTACAAGGGCTTAAAGACAAGGGGCTTGATAATGTGTCTCCACAAGACTTAGCAGAGAGGTTTCACTCCTTAGCAGTTAGCATTCAAGGAGATATAGAGAGACTAAAACTCTTTCAGAACGTATGCGGTTATATGGACGCAACTACCTACAGGGCACTTGCGTTAGTTATTCTTTATTCAGGTATACACCAATATGAAAGAAATTATTGGCTACATATTGCAAAATATTTAGAGGAATTAACTACTAACCCAATGCAGGAGGATAGAGAGGCAAAAGTAGCGTCTGTAATTACCATTTTAGACGAGGCGCTGGAGGGGTTCAAGGAGATTTTTGATAGGATGACAGTTGAGAAAATCAAGGCAGAAATAGACAAAATAACCAAGCCTGAGCCACAGCGCTGGGTTGGAATAGCCGAGTTTTTATATCTTGATTTAGGCCTTGAGGTTCATATAAATGACCCCATAAGCGCACTACAACTCTTAGAATTAGCCCAGGCGCAATATCCTGAGGCAGGGTTTATTAGGGACTGGTATGAACGCTGGAAGCCGCGTGTAGATGAGGTTATAAAAGACCCTGTTAAGCTCTTTAATGTTATGGCGCCTTATATACGAAGATACGGTGAGTTGATAGCCAAGGCGCGCAGGCTCGCCTGGCTAAGGGAGACAAAAGAGATAGGGAAATCCGGCCTACCGCTTGATGTAGAGGAGTGTTTAATAGAGGCAGCGGGGGTAGGCAGTCGGATAAATGCGATATTGGATTATGCCACTACGAAAGGTTCTAAAGAAGATACCGATAAACTACTGAAAATACTTGATTATTTGGGTAATAAAGTAGCACCTAATGAGGCTAATAATATGTTAGGACAGGCTCAAAAATCGCCCCAAGAAGGATTATTAAGGATTAGAAAAACCAATATCCCTGAGAGGATTATGGCTCTTCTTGCCGCAGTGGCTGAGGATGAAAGGGTTATAGGGGTTATAGGATATAAAGGTGTAACTATACATGAAAAGACTACTATGAGTAGGGTTATGAGAAGAAGAGCTACTGAGGCATACTATAAATCCATAGCCGAACTCAAGCAGGCGACATTGCCTGCCTTAGCAGAGGAGGTTGCCGGAGATTTAGCTACCCGCTTACGCCATCCAGAGTTAGCGGATTCCTTAAAGGTCAAAATCCAGGGTTTGTTAGAGCATAGTCCTGACTGGGAGGTAAGTGTTTTGCTTAGTGATGAATATTTGTTTAGTAAAGCGGTAGAAGCCCTTAAGGGTGAGGATGCCAATGCCCCGACTTTCTTATGGGAGATACTTATGCAGCATATTGATATTGATGAGATAGCGGATTCAGCGGATATTCCCGGAGAGTATTTTAGAAAATTAGAAGAGATGGCTAGTAGAAGAGACTTAAGTGATGGGGAGGTTCAATGCTTAAGGAGATATCCTGGTTTTATCGCCTTACTTTTGGGAGCAGGAAGGGGGATTTTCTATAGCTACGTCCCAAGGGCTGAGGAAGAAACAAAATGGGGCGGGATGGATATCGCTGACTGGGAAACCCTGGTAGCCCTGGCTGATAAATTTGGAGGGCTACTGCGCTCTGTTGTAGGTAAATCGGATGAAGAGAAGCACACCGTTATGGGGATTGTATATAGACCTGAGGATGTAGCAGGCTTGCTTTTAGATGCCTGGGATGACTTGGGAGAAAAAACCCAGACCGATTTAACAACCCTTGGATTAACCAAGGAGGAATTAGCTAAGATGGTGGGCGGGGCAGAGGACGCTCTTTTAGAGGCAATGGACAACTTTATGAGAGGGATTATAGCAGGCGAGAATATACTGGCTATAGGGGTTCTTTTAGGGCTTAGCGTGGAGAATGCTAAATTTTACCATGAGACTCCCTGGGCAGCCCTTTTAGGAAATATTTATAGAGATGAAGATATTGTTGTTGTTTCCGCTCCGACTGAGAGCGGGAGAAAGTCCGCCAAGGAATGGTTTAAGAAACAGCGCATAGCCGTAGAATTGGGCGATGCGATTTTAAGAGTTTATGGGTATGAGAGTCCGCCTCAATCCAAAGCAAAACCCGCCGCCGCTTCGCCAGCCGAAGTCGTTGTGCCAGGTGAAGAAACCGTTGCACCTCCCGAAGTTGAAAGGGTTGTTTCAGATGAAGGTTTACCCGTAAGCATTGATGATATTATTGAATATATTGAAAGAGGCATTGAGGGTGAGCCTGAATTGAGGGTTATATGCCGAGACGGTATTTATTATGTTAGGGATGATTTGGGAAATGAGTATGAACTTCCAGACCTTAGAAAGTTGGTTTCAAAGAAGTCTATTAAGAATATAGTTAATTATTATCTGAAGGATATTCGGGGGTGGAGAAGTTATGTAACACAGACTAAAGGTCGGGTCTCGCTCTATCGCACAGTTAATCATAATGCTGAATATATTGATTGTCCTCCATTAACAAACTGGGTTCATAATGATAACAGAATAGAGGTGGCAGAGGGAATAATAATGATAGCTGATGATGGGTTTACAGCTTTAGAGAATAAAGCAGCTATTGCGTGTGGTTTGTATTTTGGTTCCCTTGATGGCAGAGACATTCATATGCATCTTTATACAAGCGACCACCTCGTTGACACAGTGCATAGACTTAAAGATATACTGGGTGAAGATTTTTCTAAGATGCCAGTGATACTGTATGGGTTTATAGGTGGAAAGGAAGATAATGCGAAATTTGGACTTGAGGATGTAAAGGCTGTAGTGCAGGTATTTAAAGATGCAGGTGCCAATGTAGTAAATTTTGAATTATTACGCGAGGGGATTGACTATCGCCGTTTCCAACTTAAAGGAGGCGTATTATATGATACAAAGAGAAAGGTTCGTATCCCCCTTTCTGATTTGGCTTATCCTGTTGAGATTCCTTTGGGGTTAAGCGTGAATGAAGTCCGCGCTAATATAAATACAAGATTAGACAAAGATACTGCCATAGCAAAGGTATTAGGACTTTTTGTAGCGGATAAGGCTTCAAAAGGTATAGAAAAGATAGTGGTTATTCTTAATGCCAAACAGATAAAGGCAGAGCTAAAGGATAAGACCCTAACCCTTAAACTTACTGACCTATCACCACCTGTAATTGGACTTATTGCCTCTCTACACCAAGCCCTGCCCGAAGCAAACCTTGTTCCCCTCTTAACAGGAGTTAGAAAACTCCATAATCCAGTAGCTGAACTTAGAAGAGAATTAGAGACAACCCTTGCATCTATCTTGCATATAAAGGCAAATTTAAGGGGGGCAGAAAATAGCTATGCTGATGGTAGGTTAGGCGAGGCTATTGATGCCCTTAACAGAGTCTTAAAGGAGATAGGTATTATGGTTATTGCTGGGGCTGATGCTAAAGAGGGAGCAAAAGCCTTAGTTTTAGATGTGATAAAAGGCATAGAAGAGGAAAAAGCCTTGGCTATTGAATTGGCTAAGCCGGTTAGTAGGCCTGAAAGACCAGTTCCACCTCTACCAGCACCTGTTGAGATTGTTGAAACAGAACAGCATGACGGTATTATGGATTATCTGGCTAAATACCCTAATGTCCCTGTGTTAGTATTTGACCCGC
>VGKN01000029.1 GCA_016867055.1 Candidatus Omnitrophota bacterium | reverse complement strand
GAAGAGTGTTGAAGGTATGGATAATCTGGTCAGAGTCTTTTAATAGGAATTTACTGTCTTTACAATCCAATGATACTGCGGATAATTGGGGTCTTAGGGCTTCTTCTATGTATTGCCCTAATAGCTTTAAGGCTTCTTCAAGAACCTTATTATGGACAGCTAATCTTAGGGCATCCTTTATGGCATTGGTGTCATCTGTCAGGAATAACTTTGGAGAGAGGTTAACAACCAATATCTTATGTAACACACCATCTTGCTCAATTTGTTCAAGTTGAACCTCAGCTAAGCCAGTAAAAGAGGGGTTCAGGTTAAGGTTAAAACAAATCATTTCAATATATAGCCCACCATATAGTTCTTGTAATATTTGGGTTATATTAAGTTCTTTTACTGCATCAACAAGGGTGTTGAAATGGGGGGTATCTTTTGATAAAAACAACCTTCCGTCAAATATTAGTGCCTCAGGTAAGGTAGCAATATTCTGACAGATGACGTCCGATTCCTTTATAGCCTTAAAGAACTGTGCCAAACTTGCCATTATGGGCTCTCCTGGGGCTTCTTCTCTAAGCTCAACCCATCCTTCTACCTTTCTTGGTTTAATAAACCACGGCACACTTAGGACATCACTTAGGTTAGCTTTGCCAAAGAATAAATCCATTTCTTCCTGAAGAGCCTTCCAGGCAGCGATAGCCCTATATTCCTCCTCTGTCTTTGGCTCCTTAACATTCATAGCAGTGTAAAGCCAATAGGCAAGGGTCTGGAAGATAGAATATTCACGGACAGCTAAGGGATAATCCCTTCCAAGTGTCCTCCTATCTAATAGGTCTGTCCTACCCTCTGCTTTAATACCACCTTCTCCTACTGGAGGGATAGGTAAGCCCTCATGCACCAAAGGTCCTAAAACTCCCCAGGGAGCGGTAAAGGGACTTTGTAATTCAGAATAATCAATTTTTGGATGAGTCATTCCAAACTGAGAGCGGGCAAGTCTATAGCCAGTTAAGGCATAATAGATATATTTTGCCCTGTCATCTAATCTCCCTTGAAGTGAAACTTGGTCTAAAAACTCCTCACCCAAGATATCAAGGCGAGTTAAACAATCAGCTAAAGCTGCACGCACTTCAGGAGAATAACTAAATGGCAGGATTAAATATACCACACTCTCTTCACCTTCACCTCGCAGGAAGCCTGTTCTTACAAAGCTTAAACCCAAGGGTATAAATAAGTCTTCTATACGATAACCACAAATACTTTCTGCTATGGCAAAATACCCTTCCCATTCCCCCTGACCCGCAAGACTCCCATTCTCTCTTATACGATATACCTTACCACCTAAAGTAGGAACATTTCTTGCTACATCTCTTTTCTCTGCTTTCAACAAGGATGCCCCTAAGTTTTCATCTGTTAGAAATCTGGTCTGTTTAATCGCACCTGGGGTATCCTTTAGGATATCCTCTATGGTAAGCTCTCTCTTTGTTAATCTATCCGCTAATTCATAGACTATCTCTAACTTGGCTACAGTTAGTAGGGCGGGTGAAAGTTGATAGTATTCTTCGGGCAATAGGTCTTTTCTACTCCAATCTATTGCTGATATTAAGATTTCTACAGCAAGTTTAAACAATAGAGGAGTGGATATATTAATTTCTATTTGTTTAAAGAAAGATAACAACCATTTAATATTTATACTAAAGGTTGCCTTACCTTGTAATGCGGGTGTCCTATTTGTTTTAAACGATAATGCCTCAATTAAGGTTCCTAAATCGTCTTTATCTCTGATAAAGGGGCTAAAACCGCCTAAAGCAGTAAACTGTCTAAATACCTCTTTCGTTTTTTCATTAGCAATTACTTTAACAAAAATATCAATACCATAATTTTTAATTAGGTCTGATAAATAAGAGAGTTTATCAAGGAGTTCATCTAAGTCGGATTTATCCTTTCCACTCTCAAGCCAGCTTGAAAGCAGCTTACTTAAATTTTCCTTGCCAATCCTATGGATGAGATTTACCCATTTACTAAGAAGAGAGGTATTTTTTATCTGGCCTATATCTACGCCAAGAGCCTTTGCCATAACTAAAACAACCCTAAGTTCATCTATGGAGGCGGTTTTTATTAATCCAGGTAAAAGTTCATGGGCTAAAAAGGTTAGTTCTTTCTTGTCAATATTAGCCTCCGCTTCTTCTCCTAAGTAGCGAATAAGTCCTGAGCGAAGAATAGCAATAATTTCTTCACCCTTTCCCTTGTTAAATATGCTCGTGATAGTTTCAAGTCTAACCTCTGGTAAAAATCTTTCTGCAGTTTCAAGAAATGTATCTAAAGGTAGGCGATGCTTTAATCCCTTTTGTTTTTCTGCCAGTGTTTTTACTAATGTTTCCAATGTCTCAAAACCAAATTTAGTAGCAAATTTTATGACATAAAGAAAAAATTTGAAATTTTCCCAGATTGTCCACTTTTAAACCAATCTTTAATTAAATCCATTATTATGGAGATTTTTTCTATGGGTAACTTTCTGCCTTCTAAATCTCCTATGTTTTCAAAAAATTCAGATAACCTCTCTACTATTTTGGTTCTTTGTGCTAACGTGACATCCCAAAAAAGACCCTTAGGATCTACCCGTGTTAAGAAAGACGATAATGTATCCACTATAATGGCGAGTTTTCTAGAATCAAGCCTGCGCAATCTCTCCCGCTCTTTGGGAATTAGGGCAAGGCATAAATATCCATTGTAAAAGAGGTAGAATTCTTCTTCGCTCATAGTAGAGATTTTGTCAAAAACTGCCTGGATTGTCCCAAATTTCCCCAAAGCAACTGGCAATACCGCTCCCACAAAATAGAGGAGGGTATCACCCTTTGCATTGTGACCTATAGCAATATCCAAAACTCTATTTAACTCCTCTCCCAGCTTTTTCCCTGTGGCACTATAAAGACTAACTAAGGCATTAAGGTATGCCACAAGGCGATGTCCAACAATCCCATTATCCACAGCCTGTTGAATTAGCCTAACCAATACGCCTGACTCAACCTTATCTGCAATAGTATATAAGTCACAGGGTTTGCCTAAATCCCAACCTTCTATTCCCCAACTAGTAATTGGGACAGCCGGATTTTCTTTATAATGGATGAAGGTAGGCAAATCTAAAGATTCTAGGGGTGGGGTTTTCCCTCTCGCATCAATCAGAATCCTTAAGATAGAGGCTAAATCCTCTGGCTTTATATTTCCCTCTGCGCAGATATATGCTAAATCTGGAACAATTTTTCTAATTCTAATTAAATCATCACCCCTTGCAGTCCCTAACAAATCCAAAGCAAGGTCAATAATTTCAATAACAGCTGCAGAGCCCAATCTATCAAAAGCCTCTCGGAATGTCTCTGGTGCAGTATTAATAAACGATGCTAAAGAGGAGAATTCTGCGACGGTTTCTCTTTTTAAAAGCATCCCAATTAGAGATGTTATCTCATCAGAGGTTAAACCGCCTTTCTCAACGGCAGAGGATATATAGTCAAGAAGCACTGGAAGGTATTTAGAAACCTTCACAAGGTCATATGTATCTTTTATCCTCGTTATAATTTGTCTGCTATTCTCATATCCCAAGGTATCAATAAGTCTTCCTATTGTGTCCTTTTCAATCAACATCTTAAGCGTATCTGCATCCATTTCCTTGGTTTCCTCAAGAAGGGCTATTATCTCTCCAATCTGACCAGAACGGGCTATCAACCTCTCTATTTGTATGCCTGCCGTAGCGAGATAGGACTGTATAGCGCTGTCAAAACCTACAAGGAACATCTTACTAAGCTCCTTGTCCCCAAATACCACAGCAAAATGTTCTTTGAAGGCTTCGGGTTGTCTGGTTTGAAGTTGGGTGAGGCTGGTCTTTAGTCTGGATATAGCTATATGATGAAAATTCTTATGAACTTGGAGGGCGATGAGGAAGAATAACTCAGCTATGGTTGGCGGTGCACGCAGATGAATGGGCTCTCCTTCTCCAACCTTAAGTATAACGCCTTCTGCCTCAGGAGGAGGGGCTATGGTTATCTCATCTGGTTTTTCTATCTCTATCCCCACCTCTTTCAATAACTCCTTTGCCTGCTGGAGGGTGGTTTGGGCTTGGGCGGCGTGGGACACAGCTGGTGCGGTGGCTCCTGACGCGGTGACTCCTGAAACAACGGTTGGAGTGGCGGCTGGGGTTGGTTGGGGAGGTATAGCCTCGGCTGGTGGTGCGGGTTTTTGTATCTCAACAATTAGGTCAAGTAAATGAGCATCCAGCCATTTCCCTATACCCTCTGGACCCAGCGATAACGCCTTAATAGCCTCTCTTCTTGCCCCTTCGTCTTTAAATTGTGCATTAAACTCTCTGAGCGCTTTTAATACTATAGGCCATGCCTGCCAGCGCGTAAGAAATTGCGCATTTATATATTCAGGTGTTAATTTCGCCCCCGCAACACGTGCCCCTTCTTTTATTGTCCTGTAATCTAAGATTTCAATAACCTCTTCTAACATAGCGAGACATCTCTCAGTTTCCTGAATTAATGCATCATCTATTTGCTCATAGGAATATTTCTCATCTAAAACATCAGAAATATCTTTTGGACTACTAAACACCACTATCGTATCTTGGTCAAAAAGGGCCTTATTAACAATTACAAATCTTTTAACTAAATGAAATTCATCTCTCTTATAAGGCCTTCTCAATCTAGCCTTCAAATCTTGTATCCTTTCATTCTTCTCTAATAATTTAACTATCGCCTGAGTTTTACCTTCAATAATCCCTTCTGCCTTAGAAGGTGTAATATCAAGGGTAACCTCTTCGCTGCCAGCATCCAATACCCTGCTAAGCTCTGCCTCAAACCCTTGTTGGTGTTTCTTTGATAACTGCACAGAGGCGGGTTTCTCTCTTGTGGCGCTTTGATGCGCTTCTTCTCTTATGGCTAACCCAAGAGCCATCGATGAACTTACCTGCGCCTCTTTTTGTGTATCAAATGTTTTTATATAATACCTGCGATACAGCGCTATCCATCCCTGCCAGCCGTCTTTAACCTGAGGACAAGCAAACGGGAGCTGGTTTATCATATCTCTTGCAGAGATTTGCTCACCTTTTTCTTCTAATATTACCGGTGCTTCTACTTTCTTCACCGCTAACACACCTCCCTTGGCAAGATTAGCTGATTGGTCAGCCTCAGCAATCAGCGCCCCGTATTCTCTAACCATTGCCTGAACGCGTGGTGATAACTCAGCAATTAACCCTAAAATTTCATCAGAACTTATATCAAGAGAAACTCTTTGTTCAACCTCTCTTTGAACAGCTAACTTAGCATCGGAATACTTTCTTTGAATATCCGGATATCTTGATAACGCAAGATTAAATTCTTCTGTCTCATAAGGCCGGAATACTTTTCTCTGAACTATAGTCCTAAGGTTCCACATAGTAGTTCTTTTAGCCTCCTCCTCTGTTTTGAACACCTGCTTTCCTATATATTTATCATTAGGATAACACACCAGGCCTTCATAGCCATATACAGTTTGACCGATTAGGTCAATACAAAGCGGGAGTCTGGGTATCGCAAATGGAAGAGAGTTTATTATATCATCTATATTATCCTCTCCTTTTCTAACCTCAGCATCGGCATCTTGTTTTTTATTAACTCTGTTTATAATCATTTCAATAACTCTTTCTAAAAACACCTTTTTGGCTTCAGCAAGAGAGGTTGTGCTATAATCGTATCTACGTTCGTATCTATCTTCGGTATAACCAATCATTATTATAAAGTCTCGATTGTATTTATCCAGAGCGTCATCCGGAATCTTAAAAAGGTCGTGGTTGGCTAATAAATCCCTTAAATTTATTGGCAGCACCTCTGATAAATTATCGGGCAAGATAACATCCTTTAGACCCTGTTCAATAATAAGGGCCCCCTTTCCTTTCTTATATAGTATAGGGAAGGTTTTACCTCCGTAGGTTATTTCATCGGGGCTAGTTTCGCGGATTCTCTCAAGGTGTTCTTGTTTAATAAAGTTATCCAAGGTTACGCTCACCGGGTGTTTAGCAAGGTATCTTTCAAGCTCCTCTAATGAAAAGAGATTATTCTGGTCGCATATTTTTAAAAATATATTTCCAAAGAGGTCATATAGTTCTTCCAGTTTACTAGACACTTCTTCTAATGAGGGGTCTTTTTTAGTTAATTCAGACACCTCGTTGAGTATCCTTAGATATTCTTCGGTTGCCTTCTTTATATTCGGGTATTTAGCTAAATTCTCCAAAAGCCTTTCAACCTTCCATTCTATTTCTAACCTATGGTCTGCAGCAACCAAGGCTCTGTGCGAAATTATATTTCCCGTATAACCAAGACTATAGAAATAGAATCTCAGGTCAGATGGATAATTTACCTTTGCCAAGCGGTATAGCCAACCTTCTGTTGATTCATAATCATTTGGTTCTGGTTTTTTAATAGCAAGCACGGCTATTGGAATTATGTGCACTGTCTCCTTCTCACCAGTTTCTATTCTTTCTACCACCGCCTCTTCCCCTTCTTCGGCTTTATCCTCAGCTTCTATGTATCGTCGTAAGAATCTCACTCTTTCTATCTCTCGGGTCGATTCACCTACTATCAGGTAATCCCGCAGATATTTGACCATTAAGCCTGTTGGTGAGTTTCGAACCTGATGCACTACGCCGCCTCCTTTGGCACTATCTCTGTCGTTAAAACCTAATCTATCTGAATGCATAGTGAATTTTGAAAAGACCTTTGTTCGGGCAAGGAAATTGAGTAATTGCGCCTGTTGTTCCTCTGTCAATTTTGGCAGGCTGCGCGGAAAACCTTCATCTACAACACCCATATCTCTCATTGACATAAACAGGATGCGCGCGCGCTGCAGGGCATTATAGAATGTGGGGCTTGATAACCCCATACTCTCAAGATATCTCCTTTCGCGGCTGTCGCTGGACTGCCCCACAGCCATAAAGTCTTGGACAAGGTTATAAAGGGTTATCAGGTCTGAAGTAGGATAAACCAATTTTCTGTCGTTAAGCCATCTTAGCATCTCTCCAACGCTTTTTTTGTCCCTGCTTAAACTATAGAAATCCACATTTTCGGCAAAGGCGCACATAATAGCCAAGGCTATTTTTGTATCCTTATCTAAAAATTCATCCTCAAGCCCCCTTGCCAAAAGCGTGGCATAATGGAGGTTTTCAAGGGATAATCTACTTACTGTTCTGCCTAAGGGGGTAAGCCTATTACTCTTATCAGCCAAGCCAAGGTCCTTGATTAATATCACCTCCCTCTCGTAATTTTCTCTAAACTCCGGGGTAATCTTTGACATAAGCTTAAGCTCTTCAAGGGGAATACCTGTTTCAAGGATAGTGAAGGCAAATGTCTTAAGGTCAGCGTTCTGAAGGGGCGGTTCTATCGGCTCTGGCTCAAGCTGAGATAGGTCTTTTGCCGTGTTTACCTTGCTCTCCGCGAGTTCTTTCCTGAGGAAGACATACTGCCTCTCATAATCATCAACTGGACTATCCACAAGGAAACACCTTCCCGGGCGAAGCCTGCCGCACCTACCTGCCCTTTGAATATACGAATTTACCCTAATGGGGCATATCTCCAGGCGAGCCCTGCCCTCAGCGCCAAATTCACGGTATTCGGTATCAAGGGTTATTACATCGTCAATATCCAGGGTTATTGACATCTCGGCTACATTGGTGGCTACAATAACAAAGGGGATATTCTTTTCTTTGCAATATCTTATCTTAGCTTCAAAACCATCTAGTCTTTTATCATCATGCACTATCTCGGCATAAAGCGGAATTGCCACAACCTTATCTCTGCCAAATCTGTAGTGTTCTAAAACACCCTCATATCTCGCCATAACCGCAGGAGAAATTCCAGCCCCTGAGCCGGAATTTATCAGAGCGACCAAATCTTCAACCTCGCTTACCTTATTGACAAAGACAAGGGCGGATTTAGCGCTTCCGTCTTGGCGCCGTTCGCTAAGCAAGTGTTTAGCAATATACCTATGCATAAAATCTTCTATCTGCACCCTGCCATCTCTCTTAGCGTCAGAGAAATATTCCTTTGCGCGAAAATGCTCTAGGGGATAACGGCGTTCCTCTTTACCTTCAACATAGGAGACAGCAGTTATACCCCTTTCGGGCTCAGAGAGGTATTCCACAACGCTGGAGGGCTCTATGGTTGCTGACATCGCTGCTGTATATATCCCCCGATGCAGACAAAGGGCAACCCCTATCTCCATCAAATCAGTAACGGCGTGAAACTCATCTACAATAACCTTATCCCTTTTAGGGTCAATCCTTCCTCCCTTGGCAAGATTAACAAGCTCTCCGTCAGTAATCATAAGTATGGGCGCATCGCCATTTACTGTTCCCTTGCTTGTAATCTGGCCCACAAGAGGAAACCCCATCTTTGCATTTATATATCTGGCAAGCAAGATTACACCTAAAACCCTTGGCTGGACTACAAACACACGCGAGCTATCCCCTCTTCTAAGGGACTCAAGCAACAGCTCTATCGGCACACAGGTGGATTTACCTGAGGCGGTCTTTCTTACGATAACAAATGGGTTCTTTTTATCGCACTTTATTTCATATAATACCTTTTCTATAGGCTGAGTGTGGACTAAATTTTTAGAGAAGACCTCTTCTGAATACACTAACTTAAGAAGCAGTTTCTCTTTTTCTGTGATAAGATTTTGTTCTCTGGCAAAATCTATTAACATAAAGGCTGTATCCCTATCTAATTGAACTCTTCCCTCATAGGGCTTGCTTATGTCCTCATCACCAAGCAGTCTTATCGGATTACCAAAATGTAAACCCTCAATAATAAGATGCACAGTTAGTTCGCGCAGTAAATCAAGGTCTGAAAATTCACTGTCTTGACGCGGATAGGCATATTGATTTAGAAAACACCTTCTTAATTTAGCAAATTCACTGCTGCTAATCTTTCCTTTAATGCCTTGGGCAAGGGGCGCAAAATTGATTGACCCTTTGTAAACCCTCTGTTCCAACCCTTCATGTTTTCCATAGGCGATTTCTTTTATTTCCTCCGGTGTAACTTCACGTGGTCTATCATGTGTCGATAACACCTCTGTCAATATCGTGGCTATAACTTTATATGCACCTTCATCCTCTAAAATCCTTCCGTTAATTGGGTCGTAATATGCTGCTCCTTGTGTAAGGATAGCGCTGACTCTATCCTGTGGCCAGATTAGGGGATATTGTTTGTTAAGCGCTGCGAGCCTATTTCTTAGCGCCTCGTGGATATATCTTGGGAAAAGGTGAGAACGCATTGCAGTTGCTGGAGTAGTCTGGGCGGCTGCCATTGATAAGCGAGCGTTATTAGGCACGACAGGGCTGCCTGTCCTCATATAGACAATATTGGGATTTCCTTGAAATTTTGCGGGGTTAAGTATATTGCAGGTATCATATATTATAAGTGGTTTTTCTCTATTTAGACTTGCGAAGTCAAATTTCTCAAAAAATTCTTTAAATCTAGAATCAGCGGTCAATATTAAAATAGCATCAACAGGATTATTACTATTTAAAATAGCCTCTATTGAACGAACCACGTTAACATCCTTCACCTTCATTCTTATCAAGTCGTTTCTTATATAATCCCTCACCGTTTCATCGGGGTCAAAAACCTTTATTACTCTTGTCTTAGTCCAAATCCCTGTTATAATCTCTAAGGATGGGGTATCCACAATACTTCCAGAGCCTTCGGTTTGCGCCTTTCCTGCCCTGTATGAAAGGCCGATAATACCTACGTTTTTGCCATTTAATCCCTTAAGCGCTTCGTTTAATCTCTCAATAACATGCTCAATCTGACCTGTGTTTGCCCGGACTATTTCAGTTAGCAATCCAAGTCTTACCTCATCAACCGAGGGCTCAACTTTCGGAACATCCTTTTCTGTGAGATATTTTGCTCCAAGCTCTACCAATATCTCAACAGCAGGCATTAAATATGGTCCTCCTATGCCAGGACCCGGCCTAAAATATTCTTCTTCTATATCCCTTCCCCTGCCTATTCTCTTATCCCTTACCATCCCAGCCAATACCCTATCGGCATTTGCGCCTTGCTTTTCCGCTATCTCAGAAACCACATAGGCAAATGTTGCCTTGCAAGATAGCGCAGCAAGTAGGCAGAGTTTATTAAAATCCCATACAATGCGTTTTTCAATAAGCGCTAGGGAGTATTTATCTATGTGTGTTAAACAAATTAATGTTACATCCCATAGAAAACGCATCCGAAGGCGCGCTATATTTAAGGATTTAAAGAATTGCAAAATACGGTTTGGCTCTACATCAGGCCTGCCGATGGAGATATATCTAAAGCCGAGGTTTCTTATGTCCTTTGGTTTAATAAGATTCCTACTATCAAATATAAGTCTCCTTCTAAGGAGTTTGCCTATTTTTTTAATCTGTTCTCTGTTAAACCTAAATTCACTCCACTCTGTGGTTATAGCAGCGGCATCGCTGTCTTTTAATGAATCATTCCTGTCATCAAAAATTGTTATATCTGCCTTTTCTTTTTGTTGGGCATACTGCTCTTTGGTTAAAACCCTTATCCCTATCTTTTCTAAATCTGTCTTAACATCCCCTTCTAACCCTTCATCAACAACTGCAACGCTAAATTTCATCTCTAGCATCCCTCTTAGCTTCTTGGCGGCGTTTATCCTTGCCTGCTGATTTGGGTCATATGCCCTGATTTTCATTTTAGCATTTACTAAATTCTCAATCACA
>VGKN01000028.1 GCA_016867055.1 Candidatus Omnitrophota bacterium | reverse complement strand
GTCAATAATTTTATATCTTTTTCTCATCAAATCTAGAAGATGCTGCGAACCCGTTTCTATGCCATAAATAAGATGAACACATCCCGCGGCTTTCATCTTCTTAGTAATCTCTAAAGTCATTTCTGGCCTGATTATCACGTTAGCCGCCCATCTTATGGTATTGCCAAGACCTGAATTAACCATTAAGTTACAGAAAGAAATCAGGGTTTTCATATTTCCGTTAAATAATAAATCTACAAAATCTATATGGCCGATTTTAGGATAATTATCCCTATGAAACTTCACTTCCTCAAAAATTCTCTCACCACTCATAGTTCTGTAACCTTGCCAGAAAGATTTAGAACTACAAAAAACACAACTTTGCACACACCCCCGCGATGCCATTAGTGTTATATGATTTGAGTCATCATATTTTTCTAATGATAAATCTTTAAAATCTAAGAAAGGTAACGAATTAAGATCTACATAGGGTTGCGGTGGAGCAATAAAAACTTCATCATTTTTCTTAAAAGCAATCCCCTTGATCAAAGAAAAATCTTTAGAACCCTTACTGATAAGCTTTACTACTTCGGTAAGGGTTGTCTCGCCTTCTCCGTAAATAACAAAATCTATATTTCCGTTGTCAAGAATTTTGAATATCCAGTTTTTATCAAAAAACAAAGTGCCTCCAAAAATAATTATTAAATCACAATTTCTCTTCTTTAAAACCTTGGCTAATTCTAAGCTTGCTAAATAGGATGAACTGGAAACGGAAAAACAAAATACTTGAGAACCAGAGGTTAGCATTCTGTTAACATATGCTTCTATTAGACTTTGATTGTCCACAAAAAACTTAGCAACATTCTTCTCACTATACCAAAAATCACTTTGCTCCCACGCCCACATATCTTTGTATTTTACTTTTCTATTAAGATACAATTCAACATTTAAATCAACGCAATTAACCTCGTAGGACTCTTTTTTTAAACAAGAGGATAGTTGAGCAATTGCTAATGGCGGGTCATATGTACCCCATACCGGACACTGGATAAGTGTGATTTTCATTAATTAGCCCTATTTTTTAAAAATGTGTTGCTAAATAATCATATACAATAGATAAAATAAGCTGGTGTTCTTCGCGGCTAGGATGAATTTCATCTTCTCTTTGCTCTCTTAAATGAGTTGTAAGCATATCCAAATTTTGTGGAGTTAACCACGAAAATAATCCCAAAGATCCTAACACAAATACTGTGCTACAATTAGCAAATAAAATATCATAAAAATATCCTTTTCATAATCTAATAACAACGATGATAACTAAAACAATTAGTGGCAAGAAAGGATATCTAAGTTAATCAAACCTAAGTGACTACAATTAAGGCAGATATTATTATCCCCTCCGGCTCTAACCCTGGTTTTGATAAATCTTCTTGCTAACAAATATTTATCATTGTTCCAGATTTCTCTAAAAGATTGTTTAAAGATATTTCCAAAATCGTCTTTTTCGTCTTCAACTGAACAACAAACAGAAACAGAGCCATTGGAATTTATAACTATTGCCTCCCATGGCCAGTTGCAAAATTTCTCTTGAGGAACCTTAAAATATTCTGATGTATATTCATTTTTAATTTCTTCTTTTTTATAATGACTGTATTCTTCATTTGAAGGAATCCAGTCTTTATTTCCGATAAATGCCTTTGTTATACCAACTGCATCTACGCCAATTTCTTTTCCCAATTCTTTAACCCTTTCTATTTCGTGCTCATTGTGTCTGAAAACCAAAAATTGCCAGGTTATATGAGGATTTTTCTTGTTGAGTTCTCTTTTCTTTTTAATAAGAATTTTCAAATTACTAATAACCTTATTAAAATCTCCGCCTACTCTATATCTTGAATAAGTCTGGGGGCTTGCTCCATCAATTGAAACAATAAGTCTATCTAAACCTGAGAGAATCATTTTTTCAGCATCTTCTCTAGTAAAACAATTCAGATTTGTATCTACCTTAGCATCAATTGCAAACTTTTTTGCATATGAGACCATATCAAATAATTCTTTATTTAATAGAGGTTCTCCCCAGTTGCAAAAGTCTATGTGTATAAGGTAAGGACCGAGTTCATCCACAATTTTTTTAAATTTTTGAAATGATAATATCTCTTTTGGGCGGGAGTTTCTTTGTTGACCAGTGGGACAGAAGGGACACCTTAAAGTGCAGACGTTTGTAGGGTCTATGGTCAACCAATATGGATATCCAAATACAAAGGCGCTTCTGTTATTTTTTTGTATCTCTGTAATCATATAGTTAAATAATTTTCTCCAAAGTTTTTGGTTAGATAGGATATTTACTATAAGCTTTTGAGATTCATTAAATTCGTAATTAAATTTGTTACATAAGGATTTATAGATATCTTCTAACTCAATGAGCGAGATGATATTTGAACGCTCTAAATCTTTTAATACATTTATAAGTTTTCCCAGAGCCTCAATATTAAGGGGTTCAAACTCTGTTGCAAATTGATAAGAATCTATGGCTTTCCTATATTCATTTTTATAACTATAATAATCACCTAATAATGTCCATTTGTCAGGTTTATGCCTAAGTACTCCTGAGGTCTCCGGCAAGCCTAAAGACAAGGCTAAATTACAAAATTCTTCATATCGTCTAAATCTCTCTGGGTAAGTATTCTTTCCATAATCCGCTTCCCAATAAAGATGATGGTCCTGGTCTTTTATAGTAAATTTCTCAGGGGTCAAATAAAGCGATGTTCCTCTATCAATCACACAAAAAGATTGACTCGCTAAAATAGAACCAATATTTGCTCTGTTTCGTTTTAAAAATTCCAAGGTCTTCTTAAAATCCTCTTCAGTCTCAGAGGGAATCCCAAACATAAAATTTGCCTGAACCTCTATTCCTGCATTATGAGTATCCTTTAATATCCTTTCAGCATCTGAAATTTTAAAATGTTTATTCATATTATCTACTACTTTTTGAGAACCACTTTCTATGCCATAGCCAAGCCATTCGCATCCGGCACGCCGCATCTTTTCCAAAAGTTCTCTTGTCATTTCCGGTCTTATTATCGCCTGAGCTAACCATCTTATCTTAATGTCGTTTTCAATTATTAAGTCACAAAATCTCACCAGAGCTTTTATATCGCCATTTAGCAGTGAACCTATGAAATAAAAATAATTGACCGTTGGAAATTTATTAATCTGATGCAGGATTTCGGCAAACATTCGCTCACCGCTCATTGAGCGGAATTTCTTCCAGAACTGCCATTCGCTACAGAAATGGCACCTGACAAAACAGCCACGGCTATCAAATACCTCAAGTCTTTCCGGCTGTCTATAGAGGCCCTCTAATATCTCTTCTTTAAAATCAGAATAATCAGGAAAAGGAAGGGCATCTAAGTTTTTTACAACATCCCTATCTCCACAATCAACAACATTCCCATTGTTATGGATTAAGAAACCTTTGCAAGCATCAATAGTCCCCCTTTTTTCTATAATGTTTACTAACTCAAGTATTGTAAAATCTCCTTCTCCAATTGCTACTGCATCTATAAATTCATTTTTTACAATTTGAAAACCTCTGAGTTCTCTCGTGCAATCAGGCCCTCCAAAAATAATTATTCTTTTTTTATCAAATTGTTTTATCCTTCTTGCAACTTCTAAACTCACAAGCAAAGAGCTAAAATGAACTGTAAAACCTATGATCTTTGCATCGGCCTTTAATATTTCATCTATCTCCTGTTCAATAATCTGATTATTGGCTTCAATAAACTTTAAGATTGACACTTTATCAGACCAAAAAGAATAAAGGTCTTTATCCTCCCACATCTTTTTATACTCATCTGGTCCTTTGTGATAAAGTTTATTATTTATATCAAAGCAAAAAACCTTATGCCCATTATCACGAAGTAGCGCAGATAATAAAGCCATTGTATAAGGAGGGCAGTCTCTTCCCCATCCGGGGCATTGAACAAGCGCAACTTCCATGTTTTTATAAAATATTCATTAACTTAACTATAGTTTAGAATACTTCTCTATATCTTCTAATGAAAAACCATAACGTCTGAGAGAAGTAATATTTATGTGAGCGAGTAGATTATTTACGTTGTTTTCATTTAATTTATAACAGTTTTTACAAAACCCATCTATTCTTCTTTCTATTTGTGAACGCCTTAAATCCTGATAGACCTTACCATTCCAAATTTCCTCAAAACTTTTTTGATTTAGATAACCAATATGTCCCTCGGCGTAGCAACACGGTAAAACAGAACCTTGGGTTTCAACATAAAAATACCTCCAGGGTTCACTACATATGCTATCACCATTATTTTGGGAAGGCTGATTAAACTTTGGAGGGGTTCTTAAACGAAAATTATGAGTATTTGCTATTTCCTCTGCTTCGGCTACCATTTCATTGGTTATGTCCTGCTTATAGAAACAGGATAATTCAAAATGAGAGGGTTTATATATAGTCAAATAGTTACAAATTACTTCATCAACTCCTAAATCTATCGCAAATCTTACAAAATTTGGCAAGTCTTCAATATTTAAAGAATTAATTACAAATACTAAACTTATCCCTGGCATTCTACTATCTGGTCTTATACGAACTAAATGTTTAATCTGTTCTATTATTCTTTCAAACATATCAATGCCTGTTAATAATTTATGAAGATCTTTATTTGAAGTATGTAGAGAAATCTGGATATTATATTTACTCTCTATAATCCTCCCAAGGATAGAGGGGCTTAAGGGGACTCCATTTGTTGTAATAATTTTATTTACATGGGGGAGAGTTTTATTTAAATAATCTAGAAATAATAGAACATCGGGCATTAGGAGAATTTCTCCATATCCACATAAATTCAAAGCACGGGCTCGGGGTAGAATGCTTCCTAATTTTTTTTCAAAAAAACCCTTATAGATGTCTAAATTAAAATAGGGATAATCGCCATCAAGACAAAATATACATTTAGCATTGCAGTTATAATGAGCTCCTATACCGATTATCTGTGGGGTTGAACTTAAAATGGTCTTTTTTTGATCAAATTCTTTCTCATTATGATCTATATTTTCTTCCTGTGTCTCTATAGAATACCTATCTTGACTATTTGATAAATACATTACCTGACTCTCGCTTTTGAATGTTTCATCTAATAAAGGAAATATAATGCATACGAGCCAGCAATGACAAATTCCTTCTTGAATAAAATTTCTAATATTCTTTGCTTTGTGCGACATCCAGATTTTATCAAAATTTTCTTGGCGAATATTGCCTATTGTTTTATCTTTTAAAATTGGGCAGAAAAATACATCTCCAAAGGGATTGAGCATGGCAAATCTTGAACCTGCAACGCATTTTTTAAAAATCCTTTTTTGTTCTTTTTGGTATTTAACCAAATTTGACCAATAATAAAAATTAGCTAAAAAATCGTTATTAACGTAACTACTTTCAATATCTTGCAAAATCCTCTCCAAGTCGCATTCTTTTATAGAATCCTTTAAAATATCATAAATACCTTCCTGTATCTTATTAAAATGACTTCCCTTCCATTTAAATTGCTTTCTTGTCTCTTTGGGAACGGCAAACTGTGCGTAAAACTTTAAATTATACTTATCGGCAAATTTCTTCGAGATATTCAACTGCTTAAAATTATGGGGGGTTAAAGTAAAGGTCAGGGTAAAATCAACATTTGATAATTCTAACCTGCATCTCTCAATAGTCTTCTTTAACGAGGTGAATGCATTCTTTTTGCCTCTAATTTTATCGTGAATAACCCCTACGCCATCCAATGAACTACCTATTGAGATTGCCCCTGGATTATATTTCTCTATAATCTCTCTGGTTGTGCTTATGATTCTGTCAGTATCTACACCGTTTGTTAAGATATTAATAGAGGCATCTGGTAAATATTTAACTATGAGCCCGCATATATCAAAAATATCTTTGCGCAAAAATGGTTCGCCTCCAGACAAAACAACCCTTTTCACTCTTTTAAGATACGAAGAGTCTTCTATAAAATTTTCTATTTCTTCTTTGGTAAGTTCACACTGCAAATTAGATTTCCTTTTATAGTAGTCCCATAAATCACACATAATGCATCTGCTATTACAGTTGTATGTTAACTCAAGATGAAGTTCCTCCGGTCCCTGCTCAGGCCCCTCCAATTCAACATCATCTATTTTTTTCTCAACATTTGCCCTTATTACCTCAGTGATTTTACCCATTTGAGAATAATCAGTATGATTTAATTTCTGCGGAATAGATATTATATCTGTATAAAGACATTCGAGCCCTTCAATTATACGTTTCCAGTGATACTTATTCTCTACCAACTTACGTGCATTATGTATGAGTTTTGAAGTTAAACCATTATCCTGGATAACTCTGATTACACAGGCTGCGAATTCCTTTGGATTATCTGCGACTAATACCTCCTTACCATCTACTGCATCTATCCCAGAAAGCCCTTGCGAAGTAGAAACAACCGGTATGCCGCTTGACATTGCTTCCAAAACCTTTCCCTTTATACCTGCACTAATACGAATTGGATTTATAAATACACTGGCACTTCTCAGATAAGGCCTAATATCATCCACTCTTCCAATTATATTTACTCCTTGACATTGGGACAAAGATTTAATGGCCTCGTTTGGCTCAGAACCAACAACCAAAAGTTCAATATTTTTAATTTTCTCTTTGATAAGAGGAAATATTTCTTTAACAAAATAAACCATTGCATCTTCATTTGGATAATGTTTATAATGACCTACAAAAACTAATTTTTTAAGTTCGTTACTTTGCTGCTTGAAATAGAAAAAATCTATATCTACCCCCGTTTGAATAAGATGAAGGTTTAGATTTGGGAACATTTTCTTTAATAAATTATTATCTTGCTTAGATAAAGTAATTACATTGTATAATCGTTTGTAGGCATTTTTATGATAATTAACTCGTTTTAGATATTCATAAAAATTAACTAAAGTATTGTGGCCTTCATATCTATAATAAGATTTTTTAAAAGCCAAGATACTAATATCATGTTCAGTGTAAACAACGGGAGTAAATTTTATAAAACTCAATAAATATAACAATTCGTTTGACTCTATCTGAATGATATCCAAGGGTATTGTATCTTGGATTTCCTTAAGTTTTTCTATCAAGTCTCTGCTATAAGCATATTTATATCTCTCGGGGAATAAGGAATTCGGCACCATTGGTGTATATTGATAAACTAAGAATACCTCTTTAAAAATTTCCTTTAGCTTTGGTATATAATTAAACTCTTTTTTGTTATGAATTAACGTTAAGAGATAAATATTATATTTTTCTCTTAGGTGTTGAGTTAAAGTACAAATTCTTATATTGCCTCCTCTATCAAGAGGATAAGGCACAAACAGGCTGATAATTAGAATATTTCTCTTAGCCTCTTTTTCAAAATGCTTAAAGTTATTTTTTCTAAAATTCTCATAATAATTCATACAATAGTCAAATATACCTTTATCCTCACGTTTAATATACCTTTTCTCACTAAATCTATGGGATAAAGTAATCGGCAATAAATTTAATGCCCATAAAAACCCTTTTAAAAATGGAAAACCATATCTTTGCAAATTTGCCGGCAGGAGATTTAGATGCTCTTTCAAAATATCCCAATCGGTTATATTTTTCCAAGTAAATGAAATCTCGTTTTTTATTTCTTTGTGCCTTTCGTATGTTAGGGTTGCCTTGCCCTTATGATACATCAGGCTTTTTGGTTCATAGACAATTTTTAAATCTCTTTTCCATGCTCTATAAGAGATATCTATATCTTCCCAACAGTTGGGTTTATATATTTCATCAAAACCTCCGAGCCACAAGAAATCTCTTTTTCTAAAAACCATTGCTCCGCCAATGGCAAATATTGTGGGAGAGGTTTGGTAAATTTTATCACCCTCCAGCGTATCAGCTTCATTCCATAGACTGATATAACCATTCTTAAAATGTCCTATATGCATACCCCACATGAAGGTTTTTTTATCCCATCCATACAATTTAGGCGTTACAGCAAATACATTTTCATCTCTGAAATGCTCTTTTAAGGGATTAAGAAAATCTCTGGTTACAAGGATATCGTTATTAATTAAAACTATGAGTTCATTTTTTGCCTCTCTAACCCCTCTGTTACAGGTATATCCAAACCCCATATTATTCTCATTTCGGACTATTCTTACCTCTGGAAAATTCTGTTTAACAAATTTAAATGTCCCGTCTTGACTACCATCATCCACTACTAAAACTTCATTTTCACTATTTTTAAATTCTTCCAAAACTAAGATTGAATTCAAACATTCCTTTAAAAGACCCGCACCATTCCAACTTGGGATTACAATACTTACCCTTAAATCATCAAATGAGATAATTTTTCTCTCAGGAGTCTTTCTTTTAAGGAAGGTTTTTGTAAGTTTGCAAATAAGTTCTTCAAAGAGGAAGGAAATGCTTACAAAAAAAAAGAGAGGAGTAAGTACTATAGGTATTATTATCAAAAGAAAAGCGGTTAACAATGATTTTAATTTCCTAAAGGAAATTTTCAAGTTCCATAGAACAGTCCATAATGGTCTTAGAATAAATCTAAAACCTTCTGAATTGTAAATACCATTGAGTTCGTTAACTTTTTGTTCAAATGCTACTTTTACACAAGCTAACTCTCTTTCCTTATCGCAGATGATATTATTTTTACTTGCAAGTTCCTCTTTGAGGGAGGTGAGTTGTTGGTCTTTTTCAATCAACTGGCCATCCTTGATGAGAACCTCATCCATCCGGTGTTTGAGTTGGTTGGAGAGGTTGGTAAGTTCCTCTTTGAGGGAGGTGAGTTGTTGGTCTTTTTCAATCAACTGGCCATCCTTGATGAGAACCTCATCCATCCGGTGTTTGAGTTGGTTGGAGAGGTTGGTAAGTTCCTCTTTGAGGGAGGTGAGTTGTTGGTCTTTTTCAATCAACTGGCCATCCTTGATGAGAACCTCATCCATCCGGTGTTTGAGTTGGTTGGAGAGGTTGGTAAGTTCCTCTTTGAGGGAGGTGAGTTGTTGGTCTTTTTCGGAGAGGAGATTATCCTTGGAGGAGAGTTCTTTTTCTTTATTTGTAAAAAGTATATTTAAATTTTTGACATCTTCGGAAAATTTATCTTTTTCATAGTTGGAAATCTTTCTTAATTCTTGTAAAAGGGCTGTTACCTCAGTTTTAATTACTTCTATAGGATGATTTTTATATAAAGTGAGTAGAACATCTGGCAAGACCTCATATAATCTTCCGCAGTTTTCTAATCCATTATCTACAGTAAAGGTACCCTTTCCAAGTAAGGCATTGGATAACTTCCAAGGAAAATGTTTTGCCAAAAATAATAACCTATTTCTCTCAATATAAAATCTGGATAATCTTTCACTCCCTGAGCCATGAAAGATATGACAGACTTTACTCCTTGGAACAAATAACAATTTGTATCCGACTTTTCTAAGTCTATATGAAATATCAACATCTTCACCATAAATTATAAAATCTTCATCAAATAAACCAATCTGCTCTATGTGACTTTTTCTATACAAAACAGATGCGCCGCAAATACTTGGAACTTCCTCTATATTATTATATAAACCTTGTTCTCTACCTGCACCCCGTTCCCCCCAGTAAAAATTAGGAAGTTCGTAATGCCCGGCATTCTGAATGTATTTTCCATTAAATGTCAGTATCTTGCTGCCAACAGCTGCAATATTTTTATCTCCTTCTATAACATTGAGCAATTCTATGAGCCAGTTTTTATCTACCTTTATATCATTATTAACCAGCGCTACATACTCACCCTTTGCTTTTTTAATACCCAAGTTATTTGCTCTACAGTAATTATTAACATCATTTTTTATGATTTTTATTTTTAGATATTTTTTTCTAACAAAGTCTACAGAATCATCTGTTGAACAGTTATCAACCATAATAATCTCAAATTTATTTTTTGGATAATTTATCTTGAAGAGAGAATCAAAACACATTTTTAGGTATTTTTTACCATTATAATTAACCGTGATTATTGAAACAAAGGGAGGCTTTCTATTCATAGATTAGCCCTTTTAAAATATCTTTGATATGTTAACGCTTTTACTCTGATGCATTTAAACTATGGTAGTTTCCATTTCCATCTATGTTCACAATAAACTGTTCCGTGGTCTTTTAAATCAGATATAATTTTAAAAGGATATATTCCATGATGGCAAACCAAAATTTTTTTCTCTCTTAATTTAAATACGCCCACAGAGGTAAGGTAATTTCCATTTAGCAATAAAAACTTAGGATAGATCAAAGAAATTTCATTCTTATCTGTTTCTAACTCCTTATATACCCCATGGCAATATATACCATCTTCGCGAAAAACTCCAACCCATAAAACACACCCACTAAGTTTATTATTAGAGAGATAAATTTTTACTTTAAGAGTTTCATTGGTTTTAAAAATCATTTCTACTTTATCATTAATATTCAACAGTTCTACCCTCTTGATATCTAAACTGTTTTGATAGTTTACAACCTTCTTCCAAACTTCCCTTAGAACCTTTAAGGGCAGAATGTGATTATAACCTAAGGATAAGTTTTTAACCAGATTATCCCATTTATATTCCATTTCAAACAACTGATTGTTTAAACTCCTTCCCAAAATTCTGAATTTATATAATCCAGCATGATAGTTATACGCCAATATTTCCTTTTCATCCCAAATTGCTACAGAAAGACGGTAATTACCAG
>VGKN01000027.1 GCA_016867055.1 Candidatus Omnitrophota bacterium | reverse complement strand
TCGTTAGAAGTTCATACAGACAAAGATATTGACAAATTTATAATTTGGGGTAAAATTCAACGCCACAACTAATTAGGGACGCGTAACGAGTAACTAGTAATGCGTGATTAAGATATGTATTCTATTGCTTACTCGTTACGCATTACGCGTTACTCGTTATAGGAGTTAAAATGTCTACGCCACTTGAAAAGTGGGTTGAAAAGCAGGCTGATTTAATGAAGCCCAAAAAGGTCTATTGGTGCGATGGCTCAGAGGAAGAGGCGCACAGACTGATAGAAATTGGTATTAGCCAAGAGAAGATTAACGGAACCCCGATTTTTATTGAATTAAACCATAAGAATTGGCCTAATGCGTATCTCCACAGGAGTCATCCCACAGACGTTGCCCGCACAGAACATCTTACCTATGTATGCCATCCAAACAAAGAGATAGCAGGCCCAAATAATAACTGGATGGAACCCGTAGAGGCAAAGGAAAGACTTAAGCATCTTTCAAAGGGTTGTATGAGGGGAAGAACTATGTATGTTCTTCCCTATATGATGGGACATCCAGATTCGCCATATTCAAAGGCATGTATTCAGGTTACAGATGTGTCTTATGTGGCTATAAGTATGAGGATTATGACCCGTATGACTAAAAGCGTCATCGATAAAATAGGAAATTCCGAGGATTTTGTAAAAGGGATTCACTCCGTTGGCGACCTTGACCCTCAAAAGCGCTTTATTATGCATTTTCCCGATGAGCATTTAGTTTGGAGTATTGGCTCTGGTTACGGTGGGAATGCCCTTTTGGGGAAAAAATGTTTTTCCTTAAGGATTGCCTCTTGGCTTGGTTTTAAGGAGGGTTGGCTTGCCGAACATATGATTATAATAGGCATAGAAGACCCAACAGGAAATATTACCTATGTAGCAGCAGCTATGCCCTCTGCTTGTGGCAAGACAAATCTCGCTATGCTCGAGTCGGTTCTGCCCGGATATAAAATATGGACCATTGGAGATGATATTGCGTGGATGAATATTGGAGAAGATGGTAGACTTTATGCCATAAATCCTGAAACCGGTTTTTTTGGAGTTGCACCGGGAACATCAATGAGCACAAATCCAAATATAATACGGACATTAAAAAGAGATATGTTTTATCCAGTCTTATTTACCAATACCGCCTTAGATACCTCTACTAATGAGCCCTGGTGGGAAGGCTTAGATGGTGGGATGCCTAAAAATTTACTCAACTGGCAAGGAAGGATATTCAATCCCTTATCGGACGGAAAGGCAGCCCATCCGAATTCCAGATTTACAGTTTCAATAACCCAGTGTCCAACGTTATCTGGTGAATTTGATAATCCTAGGGGTGTTCCTATCTCCGCTATAATCTTTGGTGGAAGAAGGGCAAAGCTTACACCGCTTGTTTTTGAAAGTTTTAACTGGCATCACGGCGTGTTTAATGCCGCAAGGATGGGTTCAGAGACTACAGCCGCAGCGATACATCAGGTGGGGGTAGTTAGACGTGACCCGATGGCGATGCTTCCCTTTTGTGGTTATAATATGGCAGATTATTTTCAGCATTGGTTAAATATTGATAAGAGATGTTCAAACCCTCCAAAAATATTTTTTGTCAACTGGTTTAGGACAGATGAGGTAGGTGATTTTATATGGCCTGGTTTTAAAGAAAATATAAGAGTGCTTAAGTGGGTAATTGAGAGGCTTATTCCTAATAAGATAGGCGCAAGGGAAACCCCCATAGGGTTTATACCACATTTTAAAGACCTTGAACTTTCAGGGTTAGATATTTCAAAAGAGAACATTGAGAGGTTATTTGAAATAAATCCCGATGAATGGAAAACAGAGCTTTTAGGTGTTAGGGATTTTTTTAAACAGTTTGGCAACCGAATGCCCAAAGAAATCTGGGATGAATTTGAAAACCTAAAGAAAAGACTATAGACCCAAGAGCAATTTGGTTGCTTGACACATTCGGCGACAAGCCCCAATGCTTATTGTCGGGAAATCATCCTTTGACAAGCTCAGGATGACCCTGAGCGAGTGAAACAAGTCGAAGGGTCAGAGCAGTCCCGCCAAAGGCGGGAAATGGCTTGTCGCTCTCAGTGTCAACACTGAGTATACCACAAAGTATGCAGAATATAGAAAATCCTGATGTATTATCGGGACCATCGTGGTATACGAATGTGTTGACAATTAGGTTTATTTCTGTTATTATCAAGGTGTGATGAAAAAATGCCAAAGGTAGATATTGGACAAAATGAGCCCTTAGAGAGGGCTCTCAGGCGGTTTAAAAGAAAGATTGAGAGAGAGGGTATCCTTAGAGAGGTCAGAGACCGCAAGCATTATGAAAAACCCAGCATAAAGAAGAGAAAAAAGCAGCGAAAGCCCAGATGGTTTTAGAAAACTATTTGATAAAAATTTTCCCTTCTATAAGATATTTTATTCCATCCCCATAGTTTCCAATATATGATTTCCATTCTAAAGAAGCGCTCTTATGCGTTTTGTCTTTTTGGGTTAATCCTCTGTCTTATAAGTTGCGGGATTGTCTCTAAGACAGAGTTAATAGATATAGATTATCCCGAATATCCTGCAAAGAGATTCATTTTAGATAATGGAATGACAGTAATCTTATCAGAGAATCATAGAATTCCATTTGTTGCCATAGAGGTTCTAGTAAAGGTCGGCTCAAGCCTTGAGGAAGAATTTATCTCAAGTGGAATCTCCCATCTTGTGGAACATATGTTGTTTAAGGGAACCAAGAAAAGACAGGTGGGAAAAATAGAGGAGCAGATAAGGTCCTACGGAGCCCAGATAAACGGATTTACTTCTTTTGACTATACTGGATATACAATCAATGCCCCCAAGGAGCATCTTAAGGATACACTTGAACTTCTCTGTGAGGTTATAGCGAATCCTATATTTCTCAAAAGCGAACTTGAAAAAGAAAAACAGGTGATATTAAAAGAGATAGATATGAATTATGATGAGCCTCAAAAGAGGTTAAGTCAATTATTTTATAAGATTTTTTACTCAACTCATACATACCGCTACCCGATAATTGGGGAGAGGAAATTTCTAAACTCCCTTACAAGAGAAGAGGTATTAGAGTTCTACAAGAGACACTATGTTGCAAGCAATATGGTACTTGTAATCTCTGGAGATATTGCAACTAAAGAGGTAGAGAATTTGGTTAAATCCGCATTTGGCAGATTGAATGACGCTCCACTTAGTCCTATTTCTATTCCAGAGGAGCCAAAACAGCTTGTAAGCAAACATATAGAAGAAAACTACGAAGGAAATCTTACATACCTTATGTTAGGTTTTCATAGCGTGAGTTTATTGGATGAGGATTTATTTGCATTAGACCTGCTTTCAAATATATTGGGTGGAACTAAGACAAGCAGGCTTTTTAAAATCTTATATGATAAAAAAACGCTGGTATATAATATTGGCGCCTATAATTATACTCCTAAATTCCCAGGGGTTTTTGCCATAAACGCCATAGTTAAAGAGAAGAAACAAGAAGAGACCATTAAGTCTATTTTTGATGAAATCGAGAAGGTCAAAAAGGGCAAGGTTTCTTTTGAAGAACTAAATCTAGCAAGGAATAACCTGATTTCGTCCTTTGTTTCAAGCCTTGAGACTATTCAGTCTCAGGCATCTGATTTTGCTTCCTCAGAAGCCCTTACAGGCAATTTTAGATTTTCAAAATATTATATTGAAAAAATTAGAAAGATAACAAAAAAAGAAATAATAGAAGTTGCAAAGAAATATTTGGACAAGGATAATTCTACCATCGTTGTTCTAAAGCCTGCGTCTAAAGAAGTAAAAGAAAAAAAGGTCTTAGGCAAAGGTTATGATGAAAAAAATGGAAAAATCGCTCTTAAGAATGGATTACGTATTGTTTATTCAAAAAAGGGAGATTCCCCAAGGGCCAGCATAACTGTGGTCTTAAAAGGCGGATTGCTTTCTGAGACAAAAACTACAAACGGTATAAGTAATCTAACAGCAAATATGCTTTTAAAGGGTACAGAATCTAAAGACGCTGAACTTATTCAAAAGATTGTTGAAAATTTAGGGGGCGATGTTGAGGTATTTTCGGGAAACAGCAGTTTTGGAATAAGGATAGATGTGCTTAATAAAAATATAAAAGAGGCATTAGGCCTAATCTATGAACTAATTACTAAATCTGTATTTCCAAAAGAAGAATTACAGAAGGAAAAAAACCTCACAAAGGCAAAGATATCAGAAAGGGATGAAGATATTTATTCCTTGACCCTACTTTTATTAAAGCAACTTCTATTTAAAAACCATCCATATGGATTTGACCCTTTAGGAACCAATGAGTCCGTGGAACCTTTTACAAGAAGAGATATAATCAACTTTTGTAATAATTATGGGGTTGGCAACAATATGGTTGTTTCAATCGTGGGCAACTTTAACGAAAAGAAGATGTTAAACTATGCTAAGAAAAATTTTCAGGCTATAAGGTCAAAGAGAATTGCCCTATTTGAGGCAGATGCTCCTTCCTTGGATAAGCCGATTTTTAAATCTCAGGTATTACCCAAAAAAGAAGCCGTTATTATGATAGGCTTTAAAGCGCCCTCTATTATAAGCAGGGATAGATTTGTTTTTGAAATTTTAGAGTCTGTACTTTCTGGAGAGGATGGAAGGTTCTTTCAGGCAATAAGGCAAAAGAGAGGACTTTCGTATACTCAAGGCGCCTTTTATACACCTATGCTTATCAGTGGGTATTTTGTTATATACGCCTCTGTGGATAAGGATAAGGTTGAGTTGACCAAGGCGCTAATATTGAGAGAATTAGAAAAACTTAAGGTAAATGGTGTAACCAAGTTCGAATTTTCTACCGCCAAAAAAAAATTACTGTCAAAACACTGGCTTTCTCTTCAAACAAATACGGGTCTTTCTCTTAGGATGGCTTTGGATGAGTTATATGGATTAGGTTATGATAGTTTTAAATCCTATGGTGCCGATTTAGACACTGTAATGATTGCAGATATAAAAAACGTATTAACCAAATATTTAGATTTGAAATCTTACGTAGTTAATATTACACTCCCTTCTGAATGAGGTAGGATATCTATGAATGTCAGAACTCCAGCTGTGGCTGGGCAATTTTATCCGAAAAATAAAATCTCGTTAGAAAAACAACTTTCAGAGTTATTTGTCTATGAAAAGGAACTTTTTGATGCAAAGGGTGCGATTATGCCCCATGCAGGATATGTTTATTCAGGACCTGTTGTTGCCAATGTTGCCTCTCAAATTAAACCAAAGGATTTTTACATTGTTATCGGCCCTAATCATACAGGTTATGGCAAGCCTTTTAGCCTTATGGCAAGTGGAATATGGCGAACCCCCCTCGGAGATATATCCATAGACGATAAATTCTCAGACAGACTCCTTGAAACCTCACGATACCTAAAGGCAGATTACCAAGCCCATATCTATGAACATTCAATTGAGGTTGAACTTCCATTTTTACAGTATAAAAATAAATCTTTCAAACTAGTTCCCATTGTAATAACAAGCGCTACATTGGATACCTATAGCACAATAGGTAGAGAGTTAGCAGAGTGTGTAAAAGAATTTAAGGTAGACACCACTATTATTGCGAGCTCTGATTTTACCCACTATGAAGAACATGAGACTGCATCCAGAAAGGACAAGATAGCGATAGAGGCAATATTAGAACTTGATGAAAAAAGGTTTTTAAAGGCTATCAGTGAATATGAGATAACTGCATGCGGTTATGCACCTATAGCAGTAATGCTGGTGGCGGTTAAACTATTGGGCGCAAAAAAAGCGCATCTTGTAAAATACCAGACAAGTGGCAATACCTCGGGAGATTATGAAAGTGTGGTTGGGTATGCAGGTATAATCATAACATAACAGGTTCTTTCGCAAAATAGATGGAAAAACATGAAAGAACCTAAAAGGCTGTGGCGAGAAAAATTTTCCCCACACTTTCGGGGAATGGGCGAGCAAAGCCGAGGGCGAAGCGATAAAAGGGGGTTAAACATGGATAATATAGAAGGAGAACAAAAGGATAGGAAGATAGACGAAAACTGGAAAGAATCCATTGAAAGAGAAAAGGCAGAAGCCCCAAAGAAAGAAAATGAGCATTTTCGCGATGAGCATATAGCAGATTTCAATCTTTTTATCTCTTCCTTGGCAATGCAGGCATTTGTCTATTTGGGCCTAATGCCCGATCCAGTTACCCAAAAGACACAGACAGACCTTACACATGCTAGGTATATAATTGATACTATACAAATGCTTAAAGATAAAACAAAAAACAATCTTACCGTTGAGGAAAACGCCAATATTGATGAAACACTCTATACCCTAAGGATGAAATTCTTTGAACATTCCGAATCTTAAAAATAACTTTTTTCATAACCTTGCCCAAGAATATAAAAATTGGCTTGAATTTTCTTAAATTAGTTGTTAAAATTATTTTTTAGGTTAATAAAATAAAAATATGAAACGAAATAACAATAAGATATTTTTAATCTGGCTTATATTTTTAGTACTCGGCATGGTATTGTTAAATGTAAGCTCTTTTTCTGTCAAGGTTCCCAGAGAATTAACCTATGGTGAATTTTACCGTATTGTAGAAACAAATAACAAAACCCAGCAGATTAAAAACGCCTCAAAGATGGGAAATACTATACGGGGCGTTTTTAATGATAATACAGTCTTTACTGTAAATATACCTGAAACAGACCAAGACATCGTAAGATTATTAAGAGAACAGGTCCCCAACTTTGACATAAAGCCTGAAAGGACATTTTGGACTAATTTTTTCTTAACCGTTTTAGGACCCATAATTTTCTTTGCCCTTTTCTGGCTTTTAATATACAGGAGTGCCCAGGGTGGCGGAAGGCTCTTATCTTTTGGGAAGAGCAAAGCCACTCAGATTGCAGAAGATAGGGTAAAGGTTACATTTAATGATGTTGCAGGGGTTGATGAGGCTAAGGAAGAATTAAAGGAGATAATAGAATTCTTAAAAGACCCGAAGAAGTTTACAAGGCTTGGCGGTAAGATACCCAAGGGAGTACTGCTAATGGGTCCACCAGGAACAGGAAAGACCCTTCTGGCAAAGGCGGTTAGCGGTGAGGCAGGCGTTCCCTTTTTTAGCATAAGTGGTTCTGACTTCGTTGAGATGTTTGTTGGTGTGGGTGCCTCAAGGGTTAGGGATTTATTCGAGCAGGGAAAGCGTGCAGCCAAGGCAGGCGGTAAGGGTTGCATTATATTCATTGACGAAATAGATGCCGTTGGAAGGCAACGTTTTGCTGGGATAGGTGGTGGGCATGACGAAAGAGAGCAAACCCTTAACGCCCTTTTGGTTGAGATGGATGGATTTAATACACAGGAAGGCGTGATTTTAATTGCTGCAACTAATAGGCCTGATGTATTAGACCCTGCCCTTCTTAGGCCGGGAAGGTTCGACAGGCAGATAGTAATAAACAGACCTGATATTATAGGAAGGGAAGAAATTCTGAAGGTTCATACAAAAAATATAAAGATGGATAAGGATGTTAATTTGAAATCTATTGCGAAACAGACCTCTGGTTTTTCGGGTGCAGACCTTGCTAATCTTGCAAACGAGGCAGCGCTCTTGGCTGCAAGGCGAAATAAAAACTCGGTCATGTTGGATGAACTTGAGGCCGCAATAGAAAGGGTAATAGCAGGTCCTGAGAAAAAGTCACGCGTCATAAGTCAGTATGAAAAATCTATAGTAGCATACCACGAGTCAGGCCATGCACTTATGAGCATTCTAATACCAGGAGCAGACCCCTTACATAAGGTGTCTATAATACCCCGTGGCATGGCGCTCGGTTATACAATGCAACTTCCAATTGAGGATAGATATATTGTGACCAAGAAAGAACTTCTTGGAAAGCTTATTGGTCTTTTAGGTGGTAGAGCATCAGAGGAAATGATATTTAACGAGTCCACCACAGGTGCACAGAATGATCTTGAGGTAGCAACAGAGATTGCAAGAAAAATGGTATGTGAATTCGGAATGAGTGAAAAACTCGGCAATCTTACCTTGGGAAGACGCGGGGGTCCTTTATTTCTGGGAAGGGATATTGTTGAGGAAAGAAATTATTCAGAGGAGACCGCCTTGACAATTGACCAAGAGGTAAGGCATATTATCGATGGATGTTATGCAAGAGCAAAGGAAGAACTCACAAAGTATAAAGACAAACTGAAACTTTTGGCCGAGGCGCTTATGGAAAAGGAGGTATTGGACGGGGAAGAGGTAAAGAAACTTACAGGTTTGGGGATAGATGAAAACAAGTCAACCCAAGAGGGAGAAAGTAAACCCAGTTAGAGAATTTTCTCTAAGGGTATGCACTGATAGCGGTATTAAACCAGTGTCAGCGGTAAACAGAATTCATAGAGAGAAATTTAGCTTAAGATATGGAAGTTTTTCTTTAGAGTTAGGAAAAAATACCCTGATAATGGGTATCTTAAATGTGACACCCGATTCATTTAGCGATGGCGGACTTTATTTTAGAGAAAAGGACGCTATAAATAGAGCCCTTCAATTGGAGGAAGAAGGGGCAGATATAATAGATATTGGAGGAGAGTCTACAAGACCATATTCAAAACCAGTAAAAATAAACGAGGAGTTAAAGAGGGTTATACCCGTTATTAGGAAATTAGTTAAAAAGATTAAGATACCCATTTCAATTGATACCTATAAAAGTGAAGTTGCCAGATGCGCCTTAGAAGAAGGCGCATCTTTAGTTAATGATATTTCTGCTCTAAGGCAGGATAAAAGGCTTGTAGAGGTTGTTAAAAAATATAACGTTCCTGTAGTTTTAATGCATATGAAAGGCTCACCACAGAATATGCAGGATAATCCACGATACAAAGATGTGGTTTCAGAAGTAATTAACTTTTTAAGAAAAAGGATAGAATATTTAAAGACAAATGGGATTAAAGAAGATAATATTATAATAGACCCAGGGGTTGGTTTTGGAAAGACAAAAGCACATAATCTTGAGATTCTAAACAGGCTTGATGAGTTTAAGGCATTAGAAAGGCCGATACTTATTGGAACCTCAAGAAAGTCATTTATAAGGAAGGTGTTGAATTTAGAGGTAGATGAAAGAGTTTTTGGCACAGCAGCAACTGTAGCGGTATCAATTATGAAAGGCGCGCATATTGTAAGGGTTCATGATGTAAAAGCAATGCGCCAGGTTTCTATTCTTACAGATGCAATTTTAAACTTGAACTAATGGAAGGTTTATTTTTAAAAATCTGGAAGCCTGCTATAGAGATAATAGTTCTATGGTTTGTTTTTTACAGGATTTTACTGTTTATAAAAAATACAAGGGCTGTTCAAGTTTTAAAAGGGCTTATACTCTTAGCGATTATCTTCTTAATCATACAGAAGTTAGAACTTGATATTTTAAATTGGATTTTGACAAAATTGTTTGCCCTTTCTATCTTTGCATTTCTGATAATATTTCAGCCTGAGCTTAGACATGCCCTTGCCAAGATAGGTCAGGACCATATTTTTGGATTTTTTATGAAGGAAGAGCATATTATAGATGAGATTGTAAACTCTGTTATAGAACTTTCCAAGAAAAAAATAGGCGCCTTAATTGCAATAGAAAGAGAGGCAGGCCTTAAAAATTATATTGAAACAGGCACGGTTATTGATAGTAAGGTAACAGGTGAATTATTGGAGACAATATTTATGCCAAATTCCTTACTTCACGACGGAGGCGTTATAATCCAATCGGATAGAATAGCGGCAGCAGGATGCCTGTTTCCACTCACGCAGAATCAAAGGATAAGCAGAGCCCTTGGGACACGACACAGGGCAGCAATTGGTCTAACCGAAGAGACAGATGCTGTTGTCTTGGTTGTTTCAGAAGAAACAGGAGCAATTTCCATCTCCCTTGAGGGGGGATTAAGCCGAGATCTTGATAAGGATGCGCTTGAACGTATCTTAAAAGAACTTTATAAACCAAAATTACCTGGTAAATTGATAAAGAAAATACCATTAAGAGAATCTTTAGATGAAATGGCTATTAAATAATTTTTGGCTAAAAATTGCCGCACTTATATTGTCCGTAAGCTGTTGGTTTTATGTTAAAGAAGTATTAAACCGTGAACAGCATAGGTTAAATAAAGAAAATGTTTCTTCAGAGATTCTGATATCAAAGAAGGTTGCAGTGCAACTGGTGCTTGAGGGAATACCCCAGGAGGGATTCAAGGTCATAAAAGAAAAGATTGCAATCAAGCCCGAGAGTATATTTATAGTGGGTCCAAAGGAAGCGATAGAAGATACAGCTTTTATAAGGACATTTCCTATAAGTATCTCGGGATTTTCTAAAACCTTTACAAAAAAAGTAGAACTTGTCTCCTTTAAGGAGGGCATATCCTTAAAGAATGGATTTGTAGAAGTTACAATACCTATTGAAAAGTCCCCCTAAATCTTCCTATGCCAAAACTTGGAGTCAATATAGATCACGTTGCAACGTTAAGAGAGGTGCGCGGTGGTCTTGAGCCAGATCCTATAAGAGCGGCCCTACTTTGTGAAAAATCGGGCGCTGACAGCATAGTGGCTCATTTAAGAGAAGACAGGCGCCATATCAAGGAGAAAGACCTGTTTGGTTTAATCAAGGTGATAAAAACGCATCTGAACTTAGAGATGTCTATAGCGTCTGAAATAGTGGATATAGCCCTGCAGGTTAAGCCATATCAGGCGACCCTTGTTCCAGAAAGACGTAAAGAATTAACCACAGAGGGCGGTCTGGATGTGGTTTTAAGTTTTAAGAAGATAAAAAAAGCCTTGGGTACTCTAAAAATGTCAGGGATTCAAGTTAGTTTATT
>VGKN01000026.1 GCA_016867055.1 Candidatus Omnitrophota bacterium | reverse complement strand
TCAAGATAGAACTCATCAAAAAGAAATTCTATCCTTTGCGGTTTCCTTACCTCGCTAATCTTAGCAATGAAATCTCCAATCTTTTCCCCGGGTAATTTAAAATTATTATTTTTAATATAATCTCTAAGGGTTTCTATTTTAAAAATGCCTAAATCAACAAACCCGGCCTCTTTGGTGCCTCCGAGTAGTTTTATTTTTATAAGGGTTTTTAAGTTATCAATATCGTATTTTAATAAAAAGATATTGGTTATCTCCTTATCCTCCGTAAGTTCGCTAACCAGATTGTATAATCTCTTAAGTTGGCTAATAAAGATGCTTTCAAAATTAGATTTTTCCTTTAGATTCTCTACATCCTGTCTGTATTCAGGATTTTCAGAGAGCATCTTAAGGGATTCTTCGTAGGTAGCCGCCTCTGCCATTTTATCAAAAAATGACCCTGTAAGAAGCCTTGTCTCAAGGACGCGTAGCCTGCCTACAGCATAGGTATATCTTGTATCCTTACCTGAAGACTGTCTTGCTAAAAGCAACCTGTTATCCATATTTAGCCAAATAATATCCTTACAAGTTCACTTTGCATTTCAGGGCGAAGCTGTTTTAACAGGGTATCAATGGTGCAGTCTATCCGAACATTTCTGGTTTTTACTATAAATCCATTGAAGGTTTTTTTATCAAAGATGGGTTTTAAATCTCCTTTTTTGCCTGACCTTGAAAGCTCAGCATTTATGGAATTAATAAAATTCTCGTTCAGCCTTTCTTTATCGTTCTGGGATATTATAATTTCTTCGCTGCCTTCCTTTACCGCCCTTAAAAGAACTCTTCTGATAAAATCTCTATATTCCTTCTGTCCCAAACTAGCAATAACCCTTTTTGCCTCATTAAAAACCTCATCCAAGACAGCCTGTTTTTCCGTTAGCAGGGAATTCTTAAGGTTCATATTAAGAGACACCTCTGCGCTCCTTAGTCTCCTGGCAGATTCCTTCTGGGCGCTTTTTAAAATTTCCTCTTTAATCTTGGCACCCTCGGCCTTCGCCTTTTCTAAAATCCTTTCTGCCTCAAAGCAGGCCTCTTTCAAGATGCTCTCTGACTTTAGCCTCGCCTCAGATAATATCTTATCAGTAATATCTGTTAGCGCCATTTTTATCTAACCCCGTTTACTTGAACACAGATTGGCACAGACACCTACCTACACAACAGGCAGGTGTATTTTCTAATCTGATTGTCTGTGTGGGTATGCTTAGACACTACACCTTTACTCCCAATAACAACAAAAATGCTGCCGCCAAGCCCAATATGGCATAAATCTCAACAAATATGGGCAAAACCAAGGCCTTGCCTGTCTCTTCGGGTTTTTTGGCTACCAAACCAATAGAGGCAACAGAGACCTTTCCCTGCCAGACTGCTGAGATTGACTCTACAAGGCTAACTAATAAGCATATTGAAAAAATCTGTATGCCCTGGCTCAGGGTAGGAATTTTTATCTGGTCTGTCAGAAGATTAAGTTTGTTCAACACTAAGAACCCTATAAGAAAACCATAAAACCCCTGCGTGCCGGCAATGCTTATAAGTGGTATCATGCGGCCGAATTTCTCCGGGTCCTCGGTCATCACTCCCCCGGCAGCCTGACCAGCCAAGGCTACCCCGATAGCTGAACCTACGCCTGAAATAGTCATTACTATGATGGCGCCGGCAATTGCAAAAGCCAAACCCGCTTCCATATAAGCCTCCTTTTTTTTAACTTGAGATTGTTGAAAAACCCGACTATCTCTGATTCCGCAGATTTCCGCCAAAAAGAGTTGCGGATTCGCCCATGAATTTTGGTGAAAAAAACACCTCCCTGCCGTTACGCAGGAATTACACCTATCAGGCTTCTATGATTAATCCGTGTCATCGTCTCTAAAAATCTGCGTAATCAAGACCGTTAATGACTTTTTAAACGGTCTCAAGTTATATTAATATATTTTGTCTCTACCTTAAGCGGCTTAAAAGAACTACCGCCCGCTTTAAAGAATTTAGAAAAAAATTCTACAAACTGAAGCCTTAAAGGATGCACAAACGCGCCTAAGAGGTTCATAAGAAAAGCGATTATATGCCCACTTATAAAAAGCAAGATTAAAATAACAGTGCCTACTATGACCTTGGCTAAGGTTATTTTATCCAGAAACGGTATTGAGGAAACAACTATCTGGCTAAACTGCACGCTGATAAGATTTATGGTATTTGCCATAACGCCTGTAACCAAGCCGAGTGCCCACAGACGACTGTAGGATAATATATCGCTTAGGTATCCCGAGAATGCATTATAAAGATTATACACTCCGTAGAAAAGTTTTGAGCCTATGCCTTTTTCAGAGCGGCCCTGCGTGAGGATAAGAGCTATAGCCCCTGCTATCGTAGTATATTTGAATAAATTTATGCGTGTTTCATCCATTGCTTTTAAAAAGACAAGCCCAAGCCCTGTTAAACCGAATAGAAAGGTAAGCATACTAAATTGGTCAAATAATATATTCAGATAGCGTTTGTTTTTCAGGTTGCCTATACCGGCAACAATATTCCCAAACCATACCTGAAAGATACCCATTGAAAGCGCTATCCCAAGGAGCTTTGTGGGCTCAGTTAACGGGTCAATTAGCACTAAGTTATCTTTAAATCTTTTGAGGGGCAAAAATACTTTATTTGCCTCGGCAAGGATGTCAAACATATTACCGAACCAACTTCCCGTTAAAGCACCTATTATTATAGTGGATATGCCGCAGAAGAAAAATAACCTAAAGAAGCGTAACCCCATTGGACCTAACCTAAATTTTTTAAGGATAAATAAACAGGTTAATGCAAGAAGTATCCCATAGCCTGCATCTGATACGCAAAATCCGAAATACAAAAAGAAAAACGGTGCCAAAAAGGGAGTGGGATCTACCTCTTCATATTTTGGCATGCCATATATTCTCGTTATAAACTCAAATGGCATAACAAGTGGTTTATTATCTAATTCCACCGGGACTATCTCGTCCGGCCCGGGATTTTGTATATCCAACTCAAGATGTTTAAAATCTTTTTCTAAGGTTTTTCTCAGTAACTTCTCATTGCGCTCTTTTATCCAGCCCTGTATTAAAAACGTTTCTTTAGTATTTAAAAAGTTTTCTTCGGATTCTATTTTCCTTTTTAGATTAAGGTAATAGTCATATAGACACATAAGTTTGCTCTTGTATTTAAGCAGATTTTTTAGCTTCTCATTTATGAAATTTTCCTTTTGCCCCAGGTTCTGAGATTCAGAATCTATATAGACCAACTCCTCTTCTATGCTGGATTTACCTATCTCAAGATATGCCCTGTTAAAACTGCTTCTTTTAAGAATCTCGCCTATAGCAGTTTCATCCCGCCTTAAATATACAAAAACCAGATATTCAAAATCCTTGTCTGTATTTATTATCTCAAAATTATAGGTAAGATTATCCTTGTCCAACTGTTCGGTAATATTTAAAAGGTCTTTATGATTTATGGTGCCGAGGATTATATTTGTATAACTTAAATGTTCAATCTCTAAGGGAGCGATGGTTAGGTCTTTCCAGGGAGAGAGTTTTCTTTTTCTATCAAGGAGTTTTTCCTTTTGGGATTTTACCTCTTTTAAAGAATTGGTCAAGGATTTGAATCCTTCGTAAATCTCGCTGTAATCAAATATCTTATAAATATTCTTAAACTCTTCTAATCTCAGGGATATCCTTTCACCTAAAAATCCACCCTTCTTGGGTTCAAGGGTATTTAGGTATTTTATCAGTTCATCTATGTGGGAAAGTTTAATAGAGATATTTTCCTTTTTTATTCCTTCTTTCTTAAAATTCCTTTCAGGTGCTTCCTTTATTAGTGATATATGAACTACTCCTATCCCCTGAAGAATATCCAGCAGGCTTTCTCTTATGCTGTTATGAGCTATTATGCTTAACTTTTTAATGCGGGCTATTGCCATTTCTTTTTCATAAACTCTATAACAAAATCTATGGCGGGTTTAATATTTTTTAAAGCCTTTTCCCTTATAAGAGACCTTTCTTTCTCTATCTTAAGAGAAACCTCTTTTATCCTTTCATTAATCTGAATCTCGGTCTCCTTAAAAAGAATGTCTGATTTTTCCTTAGAATCCCAAATGGTCTTATCAATCAGGGCTTTTGCATCGCTTTCTGCCCTTTGAGCTATCTCTCTTGCCCTTTGGCGGGCTTCCTCTATTATCCTATCCGCTTCTTTCTCGGTTTCTCTTATTCTCTCTATAATCTCCATCTATTTACTCCAACAGAAAATTAGCCCCAAGAGATTATCAGAACAAAGCCCCTCTGTCAAGCAACCTCTACAATCTTGTTAGATGATAAAACACCTCTTAATATCCTAACCCTATCCTTCTTGACCTTAAAATAATCCGCTAAAAGTTCAATGAGTAATTTATTTGCCTTCCCTTCAACCGGCGGGGCTGTTAAATATACCTTAAATTTCTCTCCCTCTCTTTTTATCTTATTCTGCTTAGCGTTAGCAATAACCTTGACATTAATAATCAAAATCTCTCCCAGTGCATTACTTTCCTTATCTCCCGCTTATCATGCAAAACCGGTTTTTCAGCAGGATAACCTATAGGTATAAGGCTTATAAGTTTGTATTCTGCTGGAACGCTAAGCAGTTTTTTAACCTCTTCGCAATATGGCTTTTTATCACCTGCCACCCAGCAGGCACCAAGGCCAAAACTGTGGGCGCTAAGCAATATATTCTCTGTTGCAGCAGAGCCATCTTCTAAATAATACTTTGTATCCTTGCAGAACACTACTATGCAGCAGGCGGAATCCTTTATAAACCTTCCATAATTTGCAAGCTCTGACAGCGCTATTTTTGTCCTTTCATCGCTAACCACCACAAATTCCCATGGCTGGATATTGTTTGCGGTTGGAGCAAGACGCGCTGTATCAATAATATCTTCTATTATCTCCCTCGCAATCGGCTTTTTTAGGAATTTCCTTATGCTTTTCCTTGTCTTTACAATCTCCAAAAACTCTTTTGTATCCATAGCCGTAACTCCTTCTTACCCCGTTAGAGAAAGCATTAATAGGGTTAATGGTCAAAATATAGCTACCGTTGGTGATTAAATACCGACATCGGTATATACCATTAGAGAAAAAATCTCTAACGGGGTTTACTATTTCTTAATAAGCCATGCAATAAGAATAATCAAAAATATAATGGGAAACAAACTAAAATATAACGGCACGCTGAAGTTACCTATTACCACCGGCACCTTAAAAATAAATCTTAATAGATGTCCAATTAATACAATACCAAATATAAGCGCAATCACCTTTATCTTCTTATCCATAAGACTATCCTCCCAATATTATTATCTTTCGCTCAAAATCTATTACAATTGAGACTATACCCATAACCTTTTTCAATAATCATTTCCACTTTTGTTTAGCTTGTTCTAATAATTCCTTTCTATAGCTCCAAATCCACCCAATTATCAAAGTTGTTATATTTTAATTCTTTGCTTGGTTTATTAAAATAAATCCATCTTCCCTTATAATCTTTTTGGTCGGTATTGATAACTATTCCTCCAAAAAGCTTTTTCCCTTTCTTATTTTCATCTCCAAGGTAATTTAACAACCCATCCGATTTAGCCTTAAAATCGCTCAAATGGACTCCATGAGAATCAAATAATCCAATTCGTCCATCTTTCAATTTAACAATAAAGTCAACATAAAATGGCTTTTGTTCGCCATTATCATAAGACACAGCAAAAAATGTCCTGTCCCTATCGCCATTTTTAAACCACCTTTCAACTTTATCCTCTCTCTCCAAAAATTCTATAAATGCTTCTTCGCTTTTCCATCTCTTATCGCTATAAAATGGTTCCATAATGGATTTTTCATAGTCAACCCGAGTATAGTTTTCATTGTATCTTATAAATTCTGGTACATTCCAGTCCTTAACAAAAATGAGCTCGGGTTCACGTTTTATCACTTCCTTTTGATATTCCTCTTTCGCTTTATCAATAACATTTTTAAAATGCTGGGTATTCTTATCGCTCAAAGTAATTTTAATTGCTTCGTCTTCTCCTTCTCCGCGCTTCATTTTAAATTCTAATTCAAAAAATTTATAAGTAGATTCTTTTACGCGGCCCACTGACCTGTCTTCCGGATAAAAAGGAGTTAAGTTTTGCCGGGCAAAGTAATCAAATAAACGCTGCAAATCAAAGCCACTTACAGTAATTGCTTTATCACCAGAAATTATCTTTCCAGCTAATATGTCTATATTCTCTGCCTTCCAGTCATTGAAAACTTTTATATCTAACTTTTTCGCCTTCTTATCAATTTTCTTTTTTAATCCATAACTTTTTGCAACTTTTAAGAACATCTCAATAAATAAGGGTGATAATCTTGTCTTTTCGCGATGTCTTTTTGAATAGCAAGATGATAGATTGATTGGTTTATAGTATGCTCTTCTCTTGCTTGTATAAATAGTAATATATCCACGGGCAATATCTTTCTCAATCTCTATATCGCTCAAATTAGTATATACATATCCGTAGTTCAGAATGTCATTTTCATAATGACCTTTCTCGGGTTCAGGCATGCGCATAATTCTTCCCACAGTCTGAATAGAAAATATTGGACTATGCCACTCTCTAAATAGAGTTAAAATCTGTGCTCGTGGACAATCCCAGCCTAAAGCAATCGCTTGTTTGAAAATTAAAACTTCAACCTCACTATCATTTTTTTCAACGTCTTCTTTGTTGATATGCTCTCCTGAAAGCCAGATAGCCAATTTTCCATTTTCTGATGAAATATTGTATTTGTCTTTTAAAATTCTAACCACTCTATCCTTCATTGTATCTTCTAATTGGCCAATCCTATCTGGTAATTGAATCAAAACTAAGGGATTTATATTTACCTTTACTTTTTTAAATGCATGCAATAACTCCTTTCTCTTCTTTAACGATGCATCAATAACTAACTCTTCGCTTCCTTTACTTAACTGGGAATTAATTCTTTCATTTTTTAACAGATTGATAAATTTTTCGTTTAAGACAACTGTTTTCTTAACCATTCCCTCTTGCTTTACATCTTCTAACGGCACGTTCACCATTTCATCAGGGCTTGCAATCACCGGGGTCGCCGAAACCTCTATGGTTAATTTTGGTTTAATCATTTGAATCAAGCCTTGTGAAATTTCACTTGTGGCATGATGATGTGCCTCATCAATTACTAAGATTATCTGCCGTCCTTCTTCTTTTGTTCCTTCAAGCACAGTAGATAAGTTAAAGTCCTGTTCATTATCGCGAATATAGATATTATCCGCTCTATTTATACTTTCCCAGTTAAAAAATAGAACCTCATTCTCATCAATTTTTCTATCATCCAAATCCTCAAAGAATGAACATTTTAGAGCTCTACTTTCTTCAAAATAATTCTCTAACTTTTTTCTGCTTTGGATATGTAATTGCCTTGGCGCGGTCCAGATAAACGAAATCGATTGCTTTATTTCCCCGCCTGCGCCGAGGCTCCTGCCTACGCCAAGACTTCGGTAGGCAGGTCGGCGGGCAGGTCTATCCTCAGCTAATTGCTTCAAAAACTGTGCCATCATAATCGTTTTTCCCGATGCTGTCGGTGATTTAAAAACTAATTTCTTACTGTCAGGATAAGCCAAGAGTTTTTTGGATTTCTCTAATAATTCCTCTATGGCGTTTTCTTGATAAATTTTAAGTTGCATGGTCATTTTAACAAATTCGTAATAATCTTAATCATTACATCTTTTTCTTCGGGCCTACTTATTGCAATAAGTAAACTTAAGGCTACGAGAGCATTATCATTAATCTTTCTTTCGGCATTAGGTTTATATAAATAGCGATTCCTTTCTAAAAAGTAAATGAATAAAAGACAAGCGATTCTTTTGTTTCCATCTACGAATGGATGGTCCTTAATAATCAGATAAAGTAAATTTGCGGATTTCTCTTCTATGCTCTCATAAAGCTCGTTACCGCCAAAGGTTTGATATAAAGTTTTAATAGTGCTTTCAAGCTTTTTATTTACCTCTTGTCCAAAAAGCTCGCTGACCTGTTTCCTGCTGATAAGCTCATTTCTAATATTAAGAATTATTCCTGAGCAGTTTTCATATGTCAAGATAAAAGCCGCCCTTTTTCCTTTAATAAGCATTAATTTATCTGCATCATATTGCCCTAATAATGAAAGCGACTTAGCATATTCACTTAAAAGATTCAAAATTTCCCGTGTCTGGTCCTCTAAAAGTTTGTGTTGAGATTTTTCCTGCAGAAAACTGATAGTTTTCTGCAGATCTTTAAATTTAGCCGTTTCTTTTAACAGCCTCTTTTCATTTATGGTATATCCTTTAACAATATGCTCTTTCAAAGTGCGGGTTGCCCAAATTCTGAATTGGGTTGCCAGTTTTGAATTAACTCGGTAACCAACAGAAATAATCATATCCAGATTATAAAGATTCATTTTTCTTATTTTTCCATCAGCTGCAATCTGTTCCAAAATGGAACAGGTTGATTTTTCGCTTAATTCAGCGGTTTTGTAGATATTATTGATATGTTTGACTATAGCGGGCCTATTCACGCCAAAAAGTAAGGCTATTTGGTGTGCATCTAACCAAACTGTCTCTTTTTTTAATCTTACCTCGAGTTGAATTCGCTTATCAGAAGCCCGATAAATAACAATTTCGCCCTTAGACTGAATGTTGCCGCTGATATCTTTTCTATACTTATTTGTACTCACGAAAAGCTCCTATTTAAATATCCTTCTATACACTCTCAAAATTGCTTCGGGGATGGGAGATAATTTAATTTTTTGTTTAACATCAGTAAATTCTTCATCAAAAGTTTCGTCACTTAAAGAAAAAACATAGACGCTAAATTTGCCTTTGATATTCTTAATTTCTTTTTTAAATTCTGGAATTGCCAATTGGTCAAAAATTATGCCGGTATAGTGACTGTTATTCTTGAAAATTTTAAAATCTTTTTTATCTAAAACTTCTTCAAAGGTTCCTTCCTTAATACAAAGCATCTCAGTTGCTTCGTCAGTCAATTTCTTTTTGTTCTTATCAGTAGGCTCATTATAATCAACAAAATCAGTTTTGAAGTATTTTAGGTTACCGCCTAAGCCTTCTACCTTTTCACCCTTTAAGTTTCTGTATCCCTCAATAACTTTTTTAATTCGTGGATAACAAACATCAGTACAGATGTTGTTTTCATTATTGGTACAAAGAATAAATTGACGGTTACCGCCATCTTCTTTATTAAGTTCCATAACTGCCTGGCCTGTTGTACCTGTTCCAGCCATAAAATCAAGAATTATCGAATTCTTAGAGCTCGAAAACTTCAATAAGAGTTTTATCAAACTTCTTGGTTTCGAAAAATCAAAGGCTCTATTAGCAAATAAATTTCTAATTTCATGAGCAGCGCTATTAGTTGTTATTTCCGAATCATCTATAATTGAAAGGGGTCTTTCTCCCCTTACTTCACCATTTTCTTCCAAACGAATCTTTTTATATGCTCTCTGTCTTCCTTTACTATCTTTAATGATATCTAGATATTTGTATTCTTTACCATTTCTATTCTTACCAATAATATCTTTTAACTCTCTTTCTACTCTTTCTTTGCTCCATAACCACTGACCTGTAGTACAAAATATCTTCTTGCCGCTAATTATTAAATCATATTGTAATGTCTTCCGTACATAGCCACCGTATGGGGTATGATGTTCTAATGTCTCTCTTTTATAAAGGCCCAAGCTATCTTTATATTTATAGTCCTTTAATTTACGTTCTGATATTGGCAATTCAAAAAAAGATAATTTATTTCTATCCTTCGCATATAGTAATATATATTCTGTTTGAGGAATTACTAAATTATCCCCTCGACCATATCCTCTTTTTTTTCGCCATATTATATTAGATATAAAATTATTCTCTCCAAATAAATCAGGATTATCCATTAATATTTTCAACTGGGCCATTTCATTATCATCGATTGAAATAAAAATTACTCCTGCATCTTTTAATAAATTCTTCGCCAGTTTCAATCTTTTTTCCATAAAAGAAAGCCATTTACTATGTCTATAGCCATCTTCCAAATCTACATACCTATCATTATATTTAAAATCTTTATTGCCCGTATTATATGGTGGATCGATATAGATAACATCAACTTTACCTGCATGGGTATAATTCAATACAGAGAGCGAATTATAATTATCTCCATCTATTAATAAATTTACTGCTTTGTTTTTGTTAGTGATTATTTGTTTATTTTTTATCTCTTTAACCACTGGTAACTTATTTTTACACATTTCTACTACTTCTTCTGGTTTATCTTCCCAGACTAAACCATACTTTTTGCGTTTCTTCAATCGCTCAATTTCTTTAATTAGCTCGCCCTTGGACCAATTTTGATATGATTTTTTAGCAGATTTCTCCACCGTAAAACTGCTTTTTGTTTTATGGGCCTTAAATCTTTCTTTTGGCAAGCTATAAATCGTTTTCATCTTCAATTTGTTGCTTTATCCTAAGCCTCTCAATCCCATGTTTATAGAATTCTTCTTCGTATTTTTCAATAAAAGGATACAATTTTTCAAAATGCTCTTTCTGGCCCATTTTCCTTATCGTCTTTTCACCATAGTGTCTGACAAAATCCTGTCTGGCTAATCTATTGGTTAGCTCATCCCAAAATACCTCATTTTCATAATCCTGACGGTAAGGTTCTACTTCCGGGTTATCATCAAGTTCCCATGCCGGATAATACCGTTTCATCTGTGTATCGTATTCAACTAGACTATCAAGGCCAAACTCTTTAGCGAATGAATAGATGTATTGCTCAACATCATTGTACTTCTTAATCTCTTTGCCGTCGTCTCGTATTGAGTTAATCATCCAGTTGCCCAGATAAACTAGTTTAATCAAGCTATCATATTGCTCTTTGGTAAATTTAATCTCCATCAAAAACCCCCATATTTTA
>VGKN01000025.1 GCA_016867055.1 Candidatus Omnitrophota bacterium | reverse complement strand
CGTGCACTTATATGCACTTTCATTGAAACACAATTTTCTAGTTCCCAAAACATGGGGGGGATTGATTTTGGCTCTATGTCGAATTTCGATTTAAATTTCAATCAATGACCAGAAAGAAAATTATTCATGATGATATTAAATTAGGGTCTTCTCCTTCCCGAGTGGGTAAAATTAGATAAAAAATCCTATCAAACATGCTCCAGTAAAGGGTTTATGAGTTGTCATTGGTCTGGGAAAAGTGATATGAAAGTGGCATGCGAAAAAATCGAAGACTTTGGGATGCATATCAATTTCCAGGATTCCTCCCTCAACACACCGTTTTGGGTATCTTCGGTGATCCCCAAGCGAGGGTCATACGACTCACCCGGAGGGGAAAAAAACAATATGTGGAGCCTGTGGTACGATTTACCATACGCTCTACGACCGGAAGATCCGCCGAGTTCGAGACCTCTCCTGCGGAGATATGCGGATCTACCTGGAGGTGGAGATCCGTCGAGTTTTTTGTCCCAGGTGTCAGAAAGTGAAGCAAGAAAAGCTGGGCTGGCTGGCCGATTATCCCTTTTATACCAAGCGGTTTGCCTTCTACGTGGGCCGTCGTTGCCGAGATTCGAGTATCCGGGACGTGGCCAAAGAGTTGCATTTGGATTGGAAGACCGTCAAATCCTTGGAGAAGCAATACATGCGCGAGCAGGTGCGCCGGGCAGGAACACCTGGACCCAAGGTGTTGGGTATCGATGAAGTTTCTCTTCGCAAGGGACATACCTACCGAATTGTGGTCAGTGACCTGCAGCGGCTGCGGCCCATTTGGTTTGGGGGTAAAGACCGCTCCGAGGCAAGTCTGGATCTGTTTTTTGACTGGTTGGGGCCAAAGAAAAGCCAGAGGATTCGCCTGGTGGTCATGGATATGTGGAAGGCTTTCCGTAACTCGACTCGGAGGCATGCTCCTCAAGGAGCTATTCTGTTTGATAAGTTTCATGTCATGCGTCATCTCAATGAGGCCTTAGATAAAGTGCGCAAGGGTGAGTATGCACGGGTTTCGGAGAAGGATCGACGATTCATCAAGGGCCAGAAGTATACCCTGCTGTCTCGAAACGAGAATCTGAGCATCGAAGGGCGTGTTGCGTTGAAGACGTTGTTAAAAGCGAACAAGCGATTAAACATTGCCTATCTCCTGAAGGAGTCTTTCAGCCAGCTTTGGGAGTATAAGAAAGAGGGTTGGGCTCGAAAGTTCTTTGACAACTGGCGAGCGTCCTTGAGGTGGCAACGGCTCAAGCCGTATGAGGAGTTTGCCGAGATGATTGAGAGCCATTGGGACGGGATCGCTGCTTTCATCCTGTCGGAGGACAAAGTATCTTTGGGCTTTGTAGAAGGATTGAACAATAAGATTCGGGTCATTCAACGTCGTGCCTATGGGTTACGAGACGAAAAATATTTGCGTCTCAAGGTTCTAACTTGCATGCTACCTGCATTATGAATAGCAACTTCTACCCACTTGATAGGGAGAAGACCCTTAAATTAGTTATCTACGATTCTTTTACTTTTTACTACCTAAATATGCTTTAAACCTTTCGGGAATATCTCGTTTTTTCTCACCGATAAGGATGGGAATTGGGGAAGCATTAACCCTCCAAAAGATATTGAACCAATAATATTTACAAAACCTCGAAAATGATTTGGTATATCTTGCCCAAAAGGTCTAGTAATTTGGTTTCACGGGATCCTGTCGGAGAACCTATAATTTTTACATCTTAAGTTGAGCAAATTGTAAAATTTTCCTGTCTGGGAAAATTCCTTTGTGTTAAATTTTCTTCTATGTTAGTCACCGAGTAATGAAAGTAGGAAAATATCAACTTATAGATAGTTCTTCGAAATAATCCTGGTTATATAAAAATAAGGATCAGATCTTTTAAAAAATGGAGTTTCGTAATTTGATTAGTATACCATCAGGACCTTTACCAAGTGTTAGAATATTGCTTAATGCCCTTTTTTCATCACAAAAATCTGGAGGTTCTTGGCACGAGTGGTTTTCAAAAGGTAATTTTTACTTATATAGTCGAGGTATGTGGGCGCTAACTGAAGCTATTAGAGCCCTACTTACCAAAAGGGGCAAAGAAGAAGGGATTGTTTGGTTTCCTGATTATTTTTGCAATGGGGCGCTGATAGGAGTAAGACAATTACAAGTGAAAGTTTGTTTCTATCCTACGCTAAAAAATTTAGAGCCCGATTGGGATATATTAGAGACAGAGATTAGGAAAATCAACCCACCTGATATATTTGTTATTGTTGATTATTTTGGATTTCCAAATGTTATTGAAGAAACTGGAAATTTTTGCCAGAAATATGAAATTGATTTAATCGAAGATGCCGCTCATGCTTTTTCACCTTGTATTGGATTAGGTCCGGGAGAGCATCCTGTAATATTTAGCCTAAGAAAGGTTTTACCCCTATCTGAAGGGGGTATCCTTGTAACTTCTAAAGAATTAGATGATTATATTAGAAAACAAAAAATGATACTTATTGATGATTCTGTTGTAGAATGGTTTATAAAAAGATTTGTACAAAAAGTTATGGTAACATTGGAAATTCCTTGGCATAGATTTTGGAAAATTAAGGAAAATCAGTACGAAGATTACTCTTCCATTGCGAAAGGGTGGACAGTAATAACTTCTAAACTTTTAATCGCTATGTTTGGGAAATTTGAAGAGATAATTCGAAAAAGGCGGGAAAATTACAATTATTTAATTACTCAATTACTGGATGATAATACAGTGCCTCTTTTCCCTACATTACCGGAATCTGTTTGCCCATATGTTCTTCCAGTTTTAGTGAATAGAAATCAAGATTCAATTTTGGGAAATTTGCATAATTCTGGAATTCCAGCAATTAGTTGGCCTGATTTACCACCTGAAGTTTTAAAAAATAATGGAAAACATCAAGGAGCACTTTGGCTGCGTAGCCATATTATTCTTTTTCCAGTTCATCAGAGTTTAACAAGAAAGCAGATAGATTATATTGCAAATACATATAGATATATATCAAAAAGTATAACAATATAATTTGTAAAGAGATAGAGTAGGCCCAAATATGGCCAAAATGGAAACGAAAAATGTCTCTCAGGAAGAATGGAACAAGATAGTTTCCCAATTTGAAGATTTAAGTTTAACACAGGTTTGGGAGTATGCTGAGGCAAGGGCTAAATTAGGGCCATGGAATGTAGTCCGGCATATATTCTGGCATGGTGATAAAATTATTGGGGCAGCTCAAGGAGTGGTAAGGACTGCACCATTTTTTAAAAAAGGATTAGTATGGATAAATCGCGCACCACTTTGGAGGAAAATTGGAGAAAATGGTAACCTTTCCCTAATGAAAGAAATGCTTCTGGAATTACGGAGATACTGGGTAGATGAAAGAAAAATGTATCTACGGATTGCTCCCCCCCTACTTGAAAATAAAGAAAATCAAATTATTTTAGAGAATGCAAAATTTATACCCTGTAATTCTTCCTTTAAATGGTGCTCAGCTATAATAGATCTTGCGAATTCCGAAGAATATCTTTATAGGGGCCTCAGAAGAAAATGGCGACAGTATTTTAGAAGATTGGAGGAACAAAATGTTTCCTGCGAATTGTCTTTTTCATCGCAAGACCTTAGTGACCTTCTATTAGACTACGAAGCTTTAGCAATTGAAAAAGGGTTCGATACCTCATCAACCCATCCAAATTTCGTAAAAGAATTGCACAAGTTAATAAAAGATAATAAAGGAATGGTAATATTTATCGCAAGGAAGAACGAATTAGTATTGGGTAGATTTCTTGTGGCTGCTTATGGAAATACTTGTACTGCTTATATAATCGGTAGAAATCTGCCCGGAAAAGAATTACATATAAATCACTTCCTCTATTGGGAGGCAATTAAAGCAATGCGAAGATTTGGATATAGATGGTTCGATGTGGGCGGAGCGGATCCAAATAGAACTGCTCCGGGGGTACTTCATTTTAAGGAAGGATTAGGTGGGATACCTTACAAATTCATTGGAGAATTCGAAGCATATTGTAATGAATTAATAATTTGGTTAGTTAAAATTGCTATAAAATATAAAAGAAAATATTTATGACAAGGGATTGCTTGAAATACCTATATGGGAAATTTTGGTTCTTAACAAGATATATTATTAAGAATAAAAATGATTGTCCTAACGGTGCTGTAAGAATATTAGTTTATCATAATATTCCATATAAGAAAATTGATCATTTTAGGAACCATTTGCTGTTTATTTTTAATAATTATGGATTTTTTGATCCTAATGATTTTGAACTTTTTAATATTGGAAAAATTAAATTTAAGGGTATTCGAGTTTTGATTACATTTGATGATGGCTTCAAAAGCCAGTTTTATGCAACTCAAGAGGTACTAGAATCGCTTGGTATTAAAGCCATATTTTTCATTCCGGTCAATTTTATTGGCCTCAATAACTTTTCGGATATAAAGAAATTCATAAATAACAACCTCAACATTAAAACAAACCCTTCCGATGAATTTTTTCCTATGGGATGGGATGATCTTTATAACCTCTCTATTAAAGGCCATATAATAGGTAGTCATACGGAGAGCCACCCATGGCTACCAACGATTTTGAATCATAAGATATTACGAGATGAAATTTGGAGATCCGGGGATACGATTGAGTCGAGGCTAGGTATTTCTGTGAATTGGTTTAGTTATCCGTACGGACGTCGAAGGAGCGTCAGTTATGAGGGGTATATGATAGCTAACAAAAGATACATATACTGCGCAAGCGATATTGGAGGACTTAATAGCCCAAATGGTGAATGTAACTGGATTCGTAGGGATTCAATAAAAGTTGATGCTTCCCTGGACTTTCTGAGACTTGTCCTTGAAGGGGGCCTGGATTTTATTAATTTTTGGAGGTTTCGCAATTTTAAAAAAGCATCTGAGGAAAGAAAGTATAAATAATTTTCATACAAAATTAACAATATAGTTACAAATCATAAAAAGATCATAATCCTTAATAAATTCAGATTGAAATAAATTTTAAGAAAGAGTTAATGTATTGCTTACGTTATTGATCTGGGTGAGTATCTTATTTTTAATCTCATTGAGGACGGCAGTAATTTATGTGATTTTCCCGTACCAAACTAATATTATTATCTTATTAATGATCTGTGTAATGCTTTTCTGGATCGGTTACTACATACTTTTTATGCGACAAGATACTCGATCAATGAAATTATATAATTCAAGAATTTTTATTATGGTATTTGGAAGCTATTTACTTTTTGGTATTTTTGCATTAATTAATTCTTTATTAATGGGGAACTTTGAAATTAAGTTAATGAGAATTACCGGGATTTTTATTCTTTTTTTAGTTATGTTGTCCTTAATATGGGGTAACATTATAAGAAATAAAGGGTATGAGGGAGGATTAAAATATATTCTCAGACCATATGTTTATCTATCATTATATATTTCTATAACTGGTATAATTGCGTGGATATTATTAACATTCGATATTATCCAATTAGAAAATTGCCTTTATGACATGAACATGATAACAGAGGTTTCTACACCAAACAAATATTTATTTGCTTTTCCATTTAAATTAAATTTTGCAGAAATATGTATCGGTTCTAAATTACTTTCATATCAATTATTTCGTATGAGTGGCCTTTCCATGGAACCCCATCAAGCGGGACTATTTATCGCTCCCTCTTTATTTATCATTCATTACTTATATAACACTTATTCTCTGGTGAAATTATTATCTTCTTTTATTATAGGATTATTTCTTCTCTTGACATTCTCACCAACGGTGGTTGTTATTTTATTTATATGTGCAATATTATATGGCATAATGAGACGTAATCATTTAATTATATTGTTACTAATTATAGGGGTCTCCATTTTATTAATAATATTTCCTATTGTAATGACACATAGTAGTTTAATTCCGTTTACACAAACAAGAGAAGGGAGCTATCAACAATGGTTGAATAGCATTAATGAAATAAAAAATATATCATTGTTTGGATTCTTTGGTGATGGAAAATTAGAGCCTGTCTTTTCTCCAGTTACTGTAGGTGAAGGGTTTGGATTGGGTGGATTAATCTTACTTTACATTCACTTTATTATAGTGGTTTCTATATGTTTGTATTATCTCTTTAAAAGATATGCTATTATTGGGTTATGCCCTATATATATTATTTTACACTTTCATAAGGGAGTTCAAATTGATAGTCCTTTTTATATTTACATACTTTTTACTACTGTAGTTTATTATGTATTATCATTTTTAAGATACGATAATAATAAGCAGTAATGAAATCTGAAAATAATAATAAAATGAATATATCTGTTGTTATACCTACTAAAAATAGGCAAGAATTATTATTACCACTAGTTAGAAATGTATTGGACCAGGATATGGTACCCAATGAAATAATTATTGTAGACCAAACTAAAACCTCTATTGACTTGAATTTAGTCACTAATATAAAAGGTAACAATAAATATGTTTGTTCTGTTTATTATATACATAACCCATACTTGAGTGGGGTTACTGCAGCAAGGAATGTTGGTGCACATTTAGCAAGAGGTAATATTATCATATTTTTAGAGGATGATATTTATATCTATAAGGACTTTATAAGGCAAATATCAGATACATATCAAAAATATCCTGAAGTTGGGGGGGTAAGTTGCATTCAGGTTCAGGAGAGTCGAAGATCCGCACTTGGAATAATTTTGTTTTCCTTTTTCCATAGAGGACCATTTAAAGAAGAGAAACGATATATTGACAAGTATTGGTATCTTTTTAAAAAACCTGTATTTGGAGTTCGGTTGTTGTGTGGGGTTACCAGCTACCGGCGTGAAATATTCGAAAGATATAAATTTGATGAAAATCTAATAGGTTACGGTTTAGGTAATGATTTTGATTTTTCCTATCGATGCTCAAAAGAATTCCTGTTAGCAATTAACCCAAAAGTTCGTGCAATACATTACAAAAATAGTCGAAAAGAGAGGTCCACAAAAGTCTTTTACGAAGATAAGGTATACTTCAATTTTTATTTTTACAAAAAGAATGTTGATAAAAATATTCAAAACCTATTCTTTTTTTTATTATCCCAATTTTCGGTGATTTTAGAAAGTATTCTTGGCAGTCTACAAGTTAAATCTAATATGCCGTTTAAAACCACAATTACTAGTTACTGGAAGGCTTTAATGGGGTAATGTTGAGTAAGAAGAGAGAAAGAGATCTGGATATATTGAGTGAAAGAATCAGAGAAAGCTATCTCAAACAATCCAAAAAAGCGATAAAAATTGAAATTCTCGGAAAATTTAGAAAGACATTTAACACAATTATTTATGAAATTGATGTTGACGGCGAAAGGTTAATTGCAAAATCATATATTTACAAAGATAAGGAGCTTTTGTTTAACGAATTTAAATTTTTACTTGAACTGCAGAACACTTCGCTTGTAGAGAAATATGAGATACCGAGGCCGATAGACTATTATGCTGACCTTGGGATTATCGTTCTTTCAAAAATCCAAGGGATTAGTATAAGAAATCTAATTCAAAAATTTCATAGGGGCTCAAATTATAAAGAAGTTGAAGAAGCCATTAGGCATTGTGGAAAATGCCTTAATTCATTTCATTTACTTTTTAATATGTCTTTAAAATATTATTGTGGAATTCCAATCATGTACTCTAGAAGTTATATCGATTTTGATCCGTTGAATGTGATCCTAACTCCTCAATCCAGGTTGGGACTAATTGATCCCCCTGAGTCTATAGTGGTGGACCCAGTCCATCGTGACATTGGTGTTTTCTTATTAGGTTTATTTAAAGCAATGATTATTCCTACTTCTTTTGGTGTGCTGAATTTAACTCGACTGGCAAAGTATCAAAATATTTTTGTTAATAGTTATTTTAATGATAATAACCTAAGTAGAATAAGTTTTGATTATACGCTCGCCAGATTCTTCGAATACTACTATGGCAAAAAGGTTTTGAAAAGATATTTTAATTCACGCCGTTTTATACAATATAGCTATTTTGCCTTTTTATTTAACATTTATCTATGGGTAAATAAAAGGAAATACCTGTCTGGTATTGATATGTCGAAATTTTATGTTTTGATCAATAATTTGGAGGTAGCTTCATAGAAAATCAATGATTGTTACTTTAGATAAAATCATTAATGAGTTGAAAGGATTAGGTAGCGCTGGAGAAGAAATTGCAATTAGAAATCAGATTGATTTATTGTTAATTAGGGATTTAAAATGGGAGTCTTTAAGTGTTAGACTTCGAGAACGCCATTTAGGTTTTAATAAATATATAAGCACGATTGTATATATCGCTTCAATTCTAAATTCTTTAGATATTCAATTTATATTCATAAAACTGTTTAGAAATTATCCCTTTCTTGATTCTAATATTGATATTTTAATACCACATGAAAAATGGGGATGTGTTTTTGAGCTATTAAAGAGGGATGGCTGGACACTTCCTAATCTTTTTGGGGTACTGAAACAAAATCTAATAGAAAAAGGGAAAATAAAACTATATTCTAAAAGAAAAAAATACTTACCTCTTCATTTTTACGAGACTGGTTCATGGAGAGGATTCGAATACCTTCCCTTGAAAGTTATTTACAATAATTCAATATCACTTAAAGACTATGGTGTTGAAATCAAAATTCCAAATAAAGAAATGGAATTTCTTATAAGCACTGCTCACGCAGTATTTGAGAATTATGAGTTAACATTAGGTGAACTGTATTATTTAAATGAGATTAAAAATACCACAATTATTTCAAACAATATTGCACAAAAACAAAGGTGGATAAAGGCACTCAGGTTGGTATTAGATATAGTTGAAGAATTTTCTCAAATGGATGTAGAACAGATATTAAAAACAAGATGGCCTCTTTTATTACCGATCGAAAAATTAAGGAAATGCTGGATAGAAAGATGTAATACTCAATCCAATAAGGATAATATAGCTTCTGGTTATATTGAATTTATTACACATCTCTTTTGGTGTTGGGTAATTAGAAGTTATAGGAAACACAAATATAAATGGTGAAAAAATGTTCCCTAAGATTGTTGTATTTACAGGGATTGATGGTTCTGGAAAGACAAGCCATTCAGGAGCTATAAAAGAATATCTTGTAGGAAGGGGATTTTTAGTAAATTATGTCCATCAATTTGCTCCCTCAATAAGATACATTAGGAAATTGAAAAGGACATTCACTTACCTTTTGGGAGGAGTAGAAGCTAATTTAATCCGTCCAGGAACTATTGAACAAGATAAATATTGCCATGCAATGAGGAGGAATAGGTTCTTAATTAAAATGGCACAGAATTTAATAGTTATATATTCATTAGCAATTGGTTTAGCTAGAACGTGGCTAAAAATAATGCTAAGTATCAACCGTGATGTGGTGATATTTGATCGATACTATATAGATGAAATAATTCGGCTTGAATGGAAGTTTGGTATAAATCTATATAAATTAGGCTGGACTTGTTCATTAATCCCTTCTCCTTACTGCATGTTCTTCCTCGAACTCTCACCAGAGGTGGCTTGGGGGAGAAAGGAAACCGGAAGCTTATCAAAAATATTATTTTGGGAAAAGAATGAACGTTACATTAAATGGATTAGACGGGTAGGAAAAACTTGGAAGGTATTAAGCATATGTACAGATAAAGAGTCCTTTCATGAGTCCCAGCGACGAATTAGAGTAATGCTTTCTCTTGAGAATAGAGCACAAGATAGATGAAGATGGGACAAATTAAATTGTGCCATATTCAAGTACTTCCATTATTAAGTGGAGTACAACGGGTCATGCTAGAAATAATTCGTTTGTTAGATAGAGAAAGATACGAGGTCACCGTTATATGCAAAGATGAGGGTGCACTGACAGAGATTCTATGGCAACAAGGGGTAAAAGTAATGACGTTATCTTGTTTGGATAGAAACATAAATCCTATTATGGATTTAAAAACATTCGGTGAATTTGTTAAAATATTTCGAAAAGAAAAATTTCATATTGTACACACACACTCAACAAAGCCTGGTTTTTTAGGGAGGGTAGCAGCTAAACTCTGTAATATCCCGGTTATAATACATCATGTACACGGGTTTGGATTTCATGAATTTTCATCATCAATTTGGACCTCTTTATTGTTATTATTAGAGAAAATAGCAGGTAGGGGATCTGATAGAGTAATATTTGTGAATGATGAGGAAAGGGAATTAGCTGTCAGGAAGGGAATAGTACCTCCTGAAAAGGCAATCACTATTTATAATGGGGTGAATTTAAAAACCTTTAATCCTTCAAAAAAAAATGCTGGAAAATTTATTAGAGAAGAATTGGGTATACCTTCAAATCATTATGTGATAGGTTTTGTCGGAAGGTTCTGGGAGCAAAAGGACCCTGGATCATTTGTTGAAATTGTTAAGATCTTGATACAAGAATATAAAGTAGAAAATGTTAGTTTTTTGATGATAGGTGACGGTCACCTTAAAAAAACAATAGAAAAGAAGATTCTTGAATATGGTCTTGGTGGAAAATTGCACATATTAGGGTGGCGGAATGATAATGAAAATATCTATCCGGCTTTGGACTTGTTTGTGCTCCCATCATTATGGGAAGGAATGCCACTTACGATTATAGAAGCTATGGCTTCTGGGATACCGGTTTTAGCTAGCGATATAAAAGGAAATCGAGAGGTTATAATTGAGGGGGAAACAGGTTTTTTGTTGCCGGCAAAAAGGCCAGATGCATTTGCTAATATTATAAATTATCGCTTGTTTAGAAACGAGAACCTCATGCATTATATGGGCGAGCATGGAAGAAAAAGGGCAGAAAAGCTATTTGATGGAGAAGCTAATATGATGAAAATAATTGAAATTTACAGAAGCTGTCTTCAAGAAAAAGGCATACTTCCTGAATTGAATGGAGTTTCGATCTAATAAGACATAATATCAAATTGGATGGGAGAAATTCTAATGGATTCAAGTTGCCTTATTGGATGGGATATGCCGGAGGCATTGGATTTGATATGGCAGCGAAAATTACAGGCAAAAAGTTTCCTATCAGTTCGATCAGGGTCAAGAAATT
>VGKN01000024.1 GCA_016867055.1 Candidatus Omnitrophota bacterium | reverse complement strand
ATCAGTAGCTAAGGTTATTCCTAATGTAGACAACATTCCAACAGCAGAAATTGCTACTCCGTAAAGACCGCTATTAAAATTGGCTGCGCCACCTGATAAAAAGAAACTTGCCAAAATAGCAACGCATACAACAACAACCGGCACGGCAGTGGACATCATACCCACAGAAATACCTGCTATAATAACCGTCGCTGGACCAGTCAATGATTGTCCTGCAATAAAACAGGCGGGCTTAAAACTGCTGGAGGTATAATATTCAGCGGATAAACCAATTAAAACACCACCGATTAAACCGGAAAGCACTGCCCAGTATACTCCTAAATGCCCGCTTCCCAGAGTAGCCTTAACCAGAAAATAAGAAATCATCGCTACTAAGAAAGAGCTTACAAAAACACCCTTTCTCAAAGCAGCCAATAAAACACCTTGGCTTGCCTCTTCCTTGCTTCTTACAAAAAAAGTACCAATGACCGAAGCTAAAACACCCACTGCTGCCATAACCATAGGAATGGTTACACCAGCAACGCCCAACCCAGCAGCTACACCCAAGGCAGAGGTTGCTACGATTGAACCTACATATGATTCATATAAATCTGCGCCCATTCCCGCCACATCTCCTACGTTATCGCCTACATTATCTGCTATAACAGCAGGGTTTCTTGGGTCATCCTCAGGTATGCCTGCTTCAATCTTTCCCACCAAATCTGCACCTACATCTGCTGCCTTTGTAAATATACCTCCGCCTACCCTTGCAAAAAGTGCCTGAGAACTTGCACCCATACCAAAACAAAGCATTGTTGAGGTAATCGCAATAATTTTATCAGTTCCTATTGGTATAGGATGGGTGGAGTAATACCAGTTTAAAAAATAATACCAGATACTTAAATCCAAAAGCCCTAAGCCCACCACAGTTAAGCCCATTACTGCGCCGCTTGAAAATGCAACGCGAAGACCTGAATTTAGACTTTTTCTGGCAGCAGATGTTGTTCTACCTGAAGCCTGCGTAGCGATTGTCACTCCAATAAAACCAGATAATCCAGAAAAAAATCCTCCTGTTAAAAATGCAAAAGGGATAAAGATTACAAGATATTTTTTTAATGCTAGGTACAAAAGAATAAAAAATACCACTATAAAAAATATAGAAACGCCCATATACTGACGTTTAAGATACGCTCTTGCACCAACTCTCACTGCTTGGGCAATCTCCTTCATTCTATCCGTACCCTCATCTTGCCTAAGTATAGAAAAGGCAAGATAACTTGCAAATAGTAAAGCGAATATAGAACCTGCCGGTGCAAGCAATAAAATAAGTGATTCCATTATGTAAAAACCTCCTTTTAGAATTAAATTAATTCTTTAAGTTTATAGAGTTCATTGAGTTTGCCCCGTTAGAGAAAGCCGCCGATTTTTAATCGGTGGTTATCTCTGATTAAAGCTAATAATGGTGGTTTTCTACCTCTCGCCTGCCTGACACGGCAGTCAGGGTAGACAACAATGCCACCGCAAGCAGCAGACCGCTCGCCCCGTTAGAAAAGATTTTTCTAACGGGGTCTAACGGGGTTTACTCAATAACTCAAGCAACTCAATAACTCTATAACTTAAATCTTTTTCCTTTCCCACGCTATAAGAAGTGGACTTGCTATATATACGGTTGAATATACGCCAGAAATAAATCCTACCAAAAGCGCAAATGCAAAGTTATTTAAAACCTCTCCGCCAAACATATAAAGCGCAACCACCGTCATAAGAATTGTTAAAGATGTAAGCAACGTCCTTGCCATCGTCTGGTTTACGCTTAGGTTTATTATATCGCTGAAGGATACCTTTCGCATTGTATGTAGGTTCTCCCTTATTCTATCATATATTACTATGGTGTCATTTATCGAATAACCTGCTATGGTAAGCAGTGCTGTTACGATTAGAAGGTCAATCTGCCTTCCTGTTATGGCAAATGCACCTACAGTCAAAAATACATCGTGAAACAATGCCACAACACCTGCAACCCCATAACTAAATTTCCTGAACCTTCTCCCTACATAGACTGTTATTGCAACAAGTGCCCATAAAAGCGCCCATATTGCCTTTTGCTTTAACTCCTTGCCCGCAACAGGTCCCACTGTCTCTACCCTTAACAATTCAAACGGATTATCAGAAAATTTCTCTTTAAATTTATCTGTTATGGCTTTTGATTCGTCTTTTGAGGTCCTTATGATTATTTCCTTTGTCTCCTTGAATTGCTGTATAGAGGCATCTGCCAAACCTATCTCTTTAAGTGCATTTCTCACATTATCTATGTCTATCGGATTTTTAAACCCAAGTTGCTGAACTGTTCCTCCGGTAAAGTCTATGCCATATTTTGCGGAATTGCTTTTGAAATAGAAAAGGCTGAGTCCTCCAAGGATAATAATGAGGGAAAACGTATAGGCAATGTGCCTTCGTTTTATAAAATCAATCCGGGTGGTTCTGATAAGTCTAAGCATCTTAAGTGTGGTAAAATTCTTATTCTGGCAGAGTATGTCAAATATTATGCGGGTTACCACTATAGCGGTATACATACTTGCAAGCAAACCAATTATAAGGGTAATCGCAAAACCCCTTATGGGACCTGTGCCGAAATAAAACAGGATTGCCGCTGCAATTATAGTAGTAACGTTTGAATCAAGAATTGCCAGAAATGCCTTTTTGTAGCCGTTATCTATTGCAAGTCTTATGGTCTTTCCCGAGGAGAGTTCCTCTCTTATCCTCTCATAAATAAGCACGTTTGCATCCACTGCCATACCCAAGGAGAGCACGATACCTGCTATGCCTGGCAAGGTAAGGGTTGCCTTGAAAGTGCCAAATGTAAACATATTAAGGAGTCCTAAGGTTCCCATCATTATTATAAAGTTTAAGATAAGGGCGAGATTTGCTACCCAGCCTGCTAGAAGATAATATACAGCCATAAATATTACAACTACAATTGCGCCAATTGCAGTTGCCTTTAAGCCATCCCTTATTGAATCCTGGCCTAAAAGCGGCCCTATTGTGCGTTCCTCTTCAAGCCTTACAGGACAAGGCAATGCTCCTGCGCGAAGCACTATTGCTAAATCCTTTGCCTGCTCCTGTGAGAATCTTCCCGATATCATCGCCCTGCCATTTGGAATCCTCTCATTTATCACAGGAGCAGAATGCACCTTTCCATCTAAAACAATAGCAAGCCTTCTTCCTACATTTTCACCTGTTACCTTTGCAAAGCGCCTCCCACCCTTATCATTGAACTGTAGTTGAACAATAGGCTCATTAAACCTTGAAGGGTCAAGCCCTACCTGAGCATCTACAAGCATATCGCCAGTTACAGATGTCTCTTTTTCAAGTAATAATGGTTCTTCTGCCGCCTTATTTAATTCATATCCTTCGGGAACATTTCCTGCTTGCGCTTCTTCAAGAAGTTTTGTATCATCTGAGACAAGTTTAAATTCAAGATGCGCCGCCTTCCCAACTATATCCTTTGCGCGCTCCCTATCTGTTACACCTGGAAGTTGAACTATAATCTTATCTATACCCTGTTTTTGTATCTGGGGTTCTTTCACGCCAAACTGGTCAATCCTGTTTCTTATTATTTCAAGGGCTCTATCTGCCGCATCCTTCTTTGCCTCATCGGGTAAGGCAGAGGTATCTATATGCAAAACTAAATGCATCCCTCCTTGCAGGTCAAGGCCTAAGCTTATTTTTTTCTGCGGCGGATATGCACCTATTATGAATAGAACTATTATAAATATAAAAAAACCTATCCTTAGCTTAAGAGACCTCATTTTCGCTCTCTCCTTTTCTTTGTTTCTTTATCTGCACTATTGCGGATTTTTGAAATTCTATCTTAGCATTGTCATCTACCTTTAAGACGACGGTTGCATCCTTTACATTTACAACCGTTCCATGAATACCGCCTGCTGTTATAACCTCGTCATTCTTCTTTAAAGAAGCTATCATCTGCTCATGGGCTTTTTGTTTCTTCTGCTGGGGACGGATGAGTAAAAAATAAAATACGAAAAAGATAAGTAGGATAGGAAGTATCTGTAGAAAGGGATTTACAGTCTGTGGCATCTGCTGCGAACCTTGCGCTTGAGCATAGGCAAACATTTATCATCTCCTTAAAATTTGTAACGAGTAACGGGTAATGCGTAACGCGTAATAAAACGGTTTAAATTACTCGTTACTAGTTACTGATCACGCGTTACTGTATTTTTGCCTCAAACTCTCTCTTGAATTCTTCAAACCTACCTTTTTCTATCGCCTTTTTGGCATTTCGGATTATATTATTATAAAAATATAAATTATGCAAGGATAAAAGCCGAAGCCCTAACATCTCATCTAAGCTAAAGAGATGTCTTATATATGCCCTTGAATAATTTTTGCAGGTAAAACAATTGCAGTTTAGATCTACAGGTCTTTTATCTTCAGCGTATTGGGTATTTCTTATGGTAAGTTTTCCTTCAGAGGTAAAGGCGCAGCCATTCCTTCCATTTCTTGTCGGCATTACACAATCAAACATATCCGCACCAAGGGAGATAGCATTTAAAATATCAATGGGACTTCCTACACCCATAACATACCTGGGCTTATCATCTGGCAGTAAATCCAAGGTAAAACCCAGAATTTCAAACATTAACTCCTCTGGCTCGCCCACACTAAGCCCACCTATAGCATACCCCGCAAAATTCATCTCTAAAAGTCTATTAACTGCCTCTTTCCTCAAATCCAGATATGTGCTCCCCTGCGCAATACCGAAGAACAGTTGACGGTTCACAGTTGACGGTTCACAGGTTCTGACTTTTTCCTCTTGACTGTCAACTGTCAGCTGTCTACTGTGAACTGCTTTTGACCGCTCCGCCCATCTTAAGGTCAACTCTAATGATGTCTTTACCCTGTCCCTCTCAGAAGGGTATTCCACGCACTCATCAAGGGGCATCATTATATCGCTTCCCAATTGCTGTTGTATTTCAATCACATCTTCTGGGCTAAAGAAATGTCGGGAACCGTCTATATGCGATTGAAACTCAACTCCCTCTTCGCTGATTTTTCTTAAACTTGATAAACTAAAAACCTGAAAACCGCCGCTGTCTGTAAGTATTGGTCTATCCCAATTCATAAAATTATGCAAAGAGCCAAGTGTTTTAATTATCCCTAAGCCGGGTCTAAGATACAAATGATAGGTATTTGACAGAATAATCTCAATTCCTATATTTTTTAATTCCTCATTAGAAAGCGTCCTCACCACCCCATACGTTGCGCAAGGCATAAAACAGGGCGTATTTACCTCGCCGTGCGCAGTTTGGATTTTTCCAGTCCTTGCTTTCGTGTTTTTATCTTTACTGATAACCTTAAACATTTAAAAATAATTCTCTTTCGCTGACTTGTCAACTTTATTTCAATAGGTTTGTAATAATTTTTATCATTACATCTTTTTTCCCTTGGGTCGCTTGTTGCTATAAGTAAGGTAAGCGCTATTAAAGCGTTATTAAATCTGGGACACTTCCCATTTTTATATTTTCGCCTTTCAACTTATAATTTATCACTTATAACTAAATTATTACCATCGCATCGCCATAACTTAGAAACCTGAATCTCTCTTTTATCGCAATATCGTATGCTCTAAATAATAAATCTCTGCCGCAGAAGGCGCTGGCGAGCATAAGCAGGGTTGTCTTTGGCATATGGAAATTGGTAAGGAGTATATTTACTACATTAAATTTGAAAGGTGGATAAATAAATAAATCTGAATAGCCTTCTTTTGCCACAATCTTTCCGTCTCTAAAACAGGTTTCTAAAACTCTTGTCGAGCTTGTGCCCACGGATAAAATTTTCTTTTTATTTTGTCTCGCTTCGTTTAAAATCTCAGCAGTTTCTCTTGATAATGTAAAATACTCCGGCTCCAATTTATGCTCCTTTATATCCTCGCTTCTTACCTTCTTGAATGTGCTGTATCCTATGTTTGAGGTAATATAACAAACCCTTATCCCTTTCTGGATTAGACTATCCAGAATCTCCTTTGTAAAATGAAGCCCTGCGGTAGGGCTTGCTATTGCGCCCTCATTTTTTGCATACACAGTCTGATATCTTTCAAAATCCATTTCTTCCGGCAGTCTTTTAATATAAGGTGGAAGGGGCATAGTTGCTATTTCATTCAGATTTAGTCCATTCGAGTTGAATTCCAAATAATTCTTGCCATCCTTACCCTTTTTGAATTCTGCAGTTATGGAGTCATTAGTGGAGCTCCTCGGCCTAAAGACTGGGGCTCCCTCCCGAGCAAAAAACAATTTGTATTCATCCTGTGGGCTATCCCTCACTATGCTCGGGATGGTGAGCGTAGACGAACCAAAACCCGGGGATTTCTGCGAGGGATTAAACGAAAGTCTCTCTTTATCCTTTAGTTTTCTTAAAGGTTTAATTAAAATTTCATACCTTTTTTCTGAAATCTTATTAATTAAAAGCACATCTATTTTAACGCCCGATTCTGTTTTTCCGATAAGCCTTGCCTTTAAAACCTTCGTATTATTCAAAACAACAACATCTCCTGCATTTAAAAAATCTATCAAATCAATAAATCTTTTAACCAAGACTTCTTCTGTATTTCTATTGACAACAAGGAGTCTTGATGTGCCCCGCTCCTTAATAGGATACTGGGCAATTAGTTCTTTTGGAAGGTTGTAGTCAAAATCAGATAGTTTATAGGTGTTCATTAATGGATTTCAAAAAATAATGTAACGCGTAATGTGTAACGTGTAACGAGTAAAAATTATTAAGCTTTTAATTACGCGTTACAGATTACTGGTTACTCGTTACTGATTTATATCTGTTATCTCTGCTTTCGGATAATAAAACCTCAATATCTCTCCTGCCTTGCTCCCGGACTCTGCCATAAAGTTTGCTCCCCACTGGCACATACCAACCCCATGGCCCCAGCCGATACCCTTGAATATAGCCTTTCCCTTATCAATCCGTAGGGAGAAGTTTGTGCTTCTTATGATGGTGCCGCCGAGTGACTGCCTGAGCTGTTTTGCACTAAGCTCTGACTCACCTTTGTTTGATTTTATAAGAAGTGTATTTATCCTGCCTGAGGGCGTAAAAGATAAAATCTTTATATCTATTATATTGCCTGTGTTAATACCGGTAGCGCTAAGTTTCTCCTCTATCTCTCTTAGACTTATTGATGCATCCCACACAAAATGGGGAGAGCGATTACAGAAATTGCACTTCACCACCTTTAGAGGGGGGATATCTATATTCCACAAGACGGAGGCGTCTTCTGTAAAACCTCCGCAGGTGGCATGGTAATAGGCTGGAAAGAGCTTATTGCCATATGTAAGGACCTTCCCTTTTGTTAAATCTACTGCCAAGTTTGTCTTGGATTCCTCAGAAAACAATCCGCCATAAACCTGGGAAAACGTATCGCTTGTCAAATCATACTCTTTGGTCTTGCTTACAGAGTTCTGATATAGCGCAAATGTCCTTGCAACAATAGCCTGCGCCTTTAGCACTTCAAGGGGCCATTTGGGAGAGACCTCGTGGTACAAAACTCCTTTTAAATAATCTTCAATATCCAGAATATTTATAACCGAAAATCCCTTCTCTTTTTTTAGTATGGCGAGTTCTCCCCTGAAATATTTTCCGTTAACAAATATCTTCCCATCTTTAGAGGAGTTGATAATTATTCTATCCGTATCAAACGCATACTCACCTAAATGTATACGTAAATCGGTTTTTAAATTCCTCTGGCTAAGCCACTTTCCTGATAGAATTTTTTTATTTTTGTTTAAGTCTAGAATCTCATAGGTAGAGTGGACCGCAAGTTTTAATTCCTTTGCATCGCTTAATATCAAAACCCTAACACTTTGGTTATCGCCAAAGGCAGGGGTTACAAAAAAAGACAGAATTAAAACTAAAGAATAAAGGAACTTTTTCAATGCCTTTTAGAAAAAAGAAAAAGTAAAAGAGACAGGATAATACTGATTAATATTGAGGTTGTGATAGGAAAGTAGAATGTGAAATTTTTCTTTTTTATGTAGATATCTCCGGGCAGTTTTCCGATATAAGGAATCTTATTCATAAAAACAAGCATTGAACCAATAACCAATAAAATAATTCCTAACAGGATAAACGCTTTCCCCGTAAAACTAACAGCATTTTGCATAGCGTTCCCTCTCGCTATATATGCAGCCGCAGTATTTCTGCATATAGATTCCCTTGGTTTTTGCCTCGTTGTGTGCGGCTCTAAAACCCTCTCTAAAGTCCTTATAATAAAATTCTACGCCTACCTCCTGCGAAACCTTAACACCTATATCTCTTAAAACCTTCTGGTCTTGATATGGGCTTACTAAAAGGGTGGTTGAGAAATAATCAAAATCATTCTCTTTTGCTACATCTGCTGTTTTTTTAAGCCTCAAGGTCCAGCATATATTACATCTCTGAGGCCTTTCCTCTTTAAACGAAATCGTCCTAAAATAATCTTCTACGGGATAGGCTCCGTCTGTGGCAATAAATTCTAAATCTATCTCTTTTGCATAATCTATAATTGCACTATATCTTTTGATATACTCGCCGTAGGGATGAATATTGGGATTATAAAAAAAGCCCCAAGTTTCAATACCTTCTTGCTTTAGTATATTAAGAGGGTATATTAAACAAGGGGCGCAACAGGTATGAAGAAGTAATTTCATTTTTTATTAAATAATTCTTTCTGCGCCTCTCTTTTATATTCAATATTGAAGTGTTCAAAAGCTAATTTTGCTGCTTCCCTTCCGCGGGATGTTCTCTTTAAAAAACCAATCTTTAGCAAAAATGGCTCTACCACATCCACTATTGTATCCACCTCTTCGTTTAATGTTGCAGCAAGGGATTCAACCCCTACAGGGCCTCCCTCATAAAATTCAATTATCGCTTTAAGGACTTTTCTATCTATATTATCAAGCCCTTTTTCATCTATTCCCTGCATATCCAATGCCTTTTTGGCTACAGCAGTTGTTATCCTGCCGTCAGACTTTACCTGCGCATAATCTCTTACCCTATTTAACAATCTATTTGCGACCCGCGGAGTCCCCCTTGAACGCTGTGCTATTGTAAAGGATGCATCCTCCTCTATTGGAACATCAAGGAGCTTGCTTGAGCGTTTTACAATATTTACCAAATCCTCCTCGCCATAAAAATCCAGATGGTAAAACATACCAAACCTTCCCCGAAGCGGCGCACTTAAAAGCCCTGAGCGCGTAGTCGCACCAATAAGGGTGAATCTTTTAAGATTAAATTTTATTGTCTTGGCATATGGACCTTTATCTATCACAAAATCTATCTGAAAATTCTCCATAGCTGGATATAAAAACTCCTCAACTACCTTTGAAAGTCTGTGTATCTCGTCTATGAAAAGCACATCGCCTGTGCCTAAGTTTGTGAGAATGCCTATTAAATCACCTGCACGTTCAATCGCAGGACCACTTGTTGCCACTATTTTACTCTGCATCTCATTTGCTATTATGTGGGCAAGCGTGGTTTTGCCAAGCCCGGGTGGCCCTGAAAACAAAATATGTTCAAGAGATTCTTTTCTTGTCTTTGCAGCCCTTATCGCTATGGCAATATTTTCGCGTATCTCCTTCTGACCCACAAACTCATTTAATTTCTTTGGTCTAAGAGAAATATTTAAGATTAAATCCTCATCCCGCTCTTCGTTGGAGATACTACGCTCTTTTAGAAATATCTTTTCGTCTCCCTTTATAATGGTTTTCCTTGTCATGGCTGTGCACTCTTTTGTTTATACACTTCGTTTAATATCTCCTCCGCAGTTTGAAGATCGGGTTTTCTCTTCAACGCCTTATTTATCATATCATTTGCTTCTTTGGAATTATATTGGAGTTTAAGCAATATCTGAAGGGCCTCAACCCTTGCATCCTCGCCTGCCTTAGTGGTAGTCTCAATATAGGAATCCTGTATAAGGGCGAATTTTCCTACCTTACCTTGTAGTTTTGCAACTATCTCTTTTGCGCGTTGCATACCTATGCCGGGTAAAGACTTAAGCAGAGTGTAGTCTGCCTCATCTATTGCTTTTGCTATTTCCGATATAGGCTTAGACAGCGCTCTTAGAGCTGCCTTAGGACCTATTCCTGATACGGTTATAAATTTCTCAAAGAACTCCTTTTCAATCTCATTTAGAAAACCTATTAAGACAGGCATGCTTTTGGAGGGGTCTATCTGAGAGTAATGATAAGTTATAAGTTCTAAATTATCCGTTTCACTATCTTTATTACTATCTATTATTTTCATTATTGTAGGGGGAATAAATATCTCATAGCATATACCCCCAACATCAAGGAGGATACTATCTTGCGTCTTCTGTTTTATTTTTCCACAGATACGGCTTATCATTTTAGTTAAAAATAACTACAAGAAGTTAGAAATCAGAATACAGGGGTCAGATTTTTTCTGTCCTCTGTCATCTGTCTTCTGTTCTCTGTCCGCTACTATTCATATACACGTACCCTATCGCAAGTGCCAGAGCATCTGCCACATCAGGCTGGGTTATGGGTTCCTTTAGCCTAAGAATGTTTGTTATCATCTTTTCAATCTGTTCTTTTGAGGCATTTCCATTTCCGGTTATCGCCTTTTTTATACGCTTTGCAGGAAATCCCACCACCTGTATATCCTTAAGACAAGAAATAAGACACGCAACACCTCTTACATGCGCCATCAGTATAGATGTCCTTGGATGTTTATAATGAGAATATAAATCCTCAAGCACCAATACGCCCGGCTTAAACTCACTTAATAATTTTTCAAGTTCTACGTAGATATTTTTAAGTCTTATATGTATGGGTATAAAATGAGAGGTCTTTATAATCCCGGCCTCAATTAATTTTATATGGGAGTTTTTTAATTCTATGACGCCATAACCAGTTATACCAAGGCCCGGGTCAATCCCAATTATTCTCATTCTTATTCTGATGGAAAGAAAAACTATCTTTCGCCTTCTACTTCTCTTAGAACCTCATCAGGTATGTCAAAGTTGGAATATACATTCTGGACATCGTCGTGTTCCTCAAGTATATCCACAAGCGAGAGTATCTGCTTGGCATCATTACCTGTAAGTTTTATGGTATTTGAAGAAACCATGGTAAGTTCTGCTAATTTGGTGGGAATCTTTTTATCGGAAAGGGCTCTTTTAACAACCTCAAAATTAGAGGGTGAGGTGGTTATCTCATACGAATCCTGACTCTCGGACTTCATATCCTCTGCTCCGGCATCAAGAACTATTGTCATAAGTGTATCCTCATCCACAACAAATTTTTCAACAAGTATATAGCCTTTTTTCTGAAACATCCA
>VGKN01000023.1 GCA_016867055.1 Candidatus Omnitrophota bacterium | reverse complement strand
TAATTATGAATTCGGCAACCCCAATTATAGATAGATTTACTAAGCCGAAAAAATTTGGATTTGTCAAACCCATTAAGAAGAAATGATAAAATTCGGCGTTATATTGATGGCTATATGTTTTATTGCCTCTTTGGTTTTGGCGCTTGTGTATCAGATTACCCAGCCTGTTATTGCATCCCAGCGCTCAAGGGAAGAACTCGCCTTATTAAAAGAGGTTTTACCAACTGCTAATAAGTTCAAAGTCATAACTAACCAGGGCGAGGAATATTTTGAAGGTAGCAATAGGGGTAGAACAGTTGGTTATATCATAAGAGCCAATTCCCGAGGTTATTCTGGAGATATAAAGATTTTAGTTGGTATTGCCATAGATGGCAAGATAAAGGGTGTACAGGTGTTAGAACATACAGAGACGCCAGGCTTAGGAGCAAGAATTACAGAGGTTAAATCAGGCGAAAAGCATCCTTGGTTTTTAGAGCAGTTTAAGGAAAAGAGAATTGAAGAACTGAATTTTAAAAATGTTCAAGCTATAACAGGTGCAACTGTTTCAAGTAAGGCGGTGCTTGAAGGCGTTAAGAAAGAAGCCGAGGAGTTTTTAAAGAGTAAACGATGAAAACACTACTCAAGGAATTTACCAAAGGCATAACGATAGAAAACCCTACGTTTAAACTTGTGCTTGGGCTTTGTCCAACCTTAGCCGTATCTGTTACAGTGTTAAATGGGATAGGTATGGGCATTGCAGCCACATTTGTATTATTTGGCTCAAATATAATAATTTCTATGTTAAGGAATTTTATTCCCGATAAGATAAGAATACCTTGCTTTATAGTAGTTATTGCAACATTTGTTACAATAACAGAACTTATTATGAAGGCATATACGCCCGCTCTAAGTGAGTCTCTGGGTATATTTGTGCCATTGATAGTTGTAAACTGTATTGTGCTTGGAAGGGCAGAGGCATTTGCCTCAAAGAACAAGGTTTTAAATTCTGTATTTGACGCCCTTGGAATGGGTGCGGGCTTTGCAATTGCCCTTGTGATAATTTCTGCGATAAGAGAATTTTTAGGTTCGGGCAGAATATTGGGTTTTCAGTATTTTAAAGGTTTTGAGCCAGCCACAGTAATGATACTTGCACCAGGCGCCCTTTTAACCATAGGGCTTCTGATAGGACTTACGAATTATATACAGATAAAAAAATCAATGACAAATGTCAAAATCCAAAGTTCAAAATAAACTTAAAGTTACAATAATAAATTACCAAAACAATGTTTTGTCATTTGGAATTTGTCATTTGGATTTATCTTCGAAGTATTAGCAGAAGGTCGGAGTAAATATGGACATCTCAAAATTCATAATGATTGCAATAAGTGCAATCTTGATTAATAACTTTATCCTGTCAAAATTCTTAGGGCTTTGCTCCTTTATAGGCGTATCAAAAGAGACAAGGCCTGCTGTAAGCATGGGCGTTGCGGTTACATTTGTCACCACAATGGCGTCGTTTATCTCATGGCTTATTTATAATTATGTGCTTTTGCCTTATCATATAACCTATTTAAGAACCATCGCCTTTATTTTAGTTATCGCCTCGTTTGTGCAGTTTGTGGAGATAGTGATTCAGAAGATAAGCCCGCCATTATTTCGGGCATTCGGGATATACCTTCCCCTTATAACTGTAAACTGTGCTGTGTTTGGAGTGGCTGTTTTAAACAGTGAGATGTTTTTTTTAAATGACAAGGCCGTTCAATATAGTTGTATATCTAGTTTGATACAGGGTTTTAGCGCGGGGATAGGATATATGCTTGCGATGTTTCTTATGTCTGGGATACGCGAGAGACTTGATTTAGTAGATGTGCCAAAATCTTTAAAAGGTGTTCCTATAACATTTATAATAGCTGCACTTATGTCAATGGCATTTTTGGGTTTTAGTGGGTTTAAGATATAGCCACTCGTTACTAGAGTTACTTGAGTTATAGAGTTAATAGAGTTTTTAAAAACTCAAGCAACTCAATAAACTAATTTTTGGTTTAGAAATTATGCAGACTGTAATAATTTCAGTTATAACGCTTTCAGCGATTGGTTTTTTATTCGGTATAGGGCTTGCCTATACCCTTAAGATTTTCTCTGTTCAGACTGACCCAAGGATCCAGGAGATTTTAAATTTTCTTCCAGGCTCAAACTGTGGTGCCTGTGGCAATGCAGGTTGTCTTGCTCTTGCCGAGGCAATTGCTAAGGGGAAAGCAGGTCCAACTGCCTGTGCCCCTGGCGGAGAAAGTGCACACAAAGGGATTGCCAGCATATTGGGCGTGGAGGTAGAAACAGTTACAAAGAAAACTGTGACCATACTCTGTAAGGGTGGTCACCGCGCCCTTGATAGGTATAGATATGAAGGCGTTACTACCTGCGCTGCAGTAAATATGCTTCATAGTGGACAGAAGGCTTGTATCTATGGATGTCTTGGTTTTGGTGATTGTGTAAGGGTTTGTCCCTTTGATGCATTAAGGATAGGAGAGGACGGTATACCAATTGTAAATGAGGAAAAATGCACCGCCTGCGGTTTATGTATAAAAACATGCCCCAAAAATATAATTGTCTTTATGCCTACAAAAAACAAGGTTTCAGTTGCATGCTTTTCTAAGGATAAGGGTGCTGTTTCTATGAAGGCATGCTCAGTTAGTTGCATTGCCTGCAGGAAGTGCGAGAAGGTATGTGAGTTTGATGCAATATATGTAAATGATAATCTGGCAACAATAGATTTTTCAAAATGCACAAGCTGCATGGCGTGCGTTAAGGTCTGCCCGACAAAATGCATAGTAGCTAAAGAATAGGAGGGAATATTAAAATATGGATAAAAATGTAATACGATTTACAGACGAAAATTTTGACAAGGAGTTAAACTCATCAAATGCACCCTTAATAGTTGATTTCTGGGCAGAGTGGTGCGGACCGTGCAAGATGTTTTCTCCAATAGTGGATGAGGTTGCTAAGGAATATATAGGTAAACTTAGAGTTGGTAAGCTTGATGTGGACGCTAATCCCCAAACGCCCACAAGATTTGGCGTTATGAATATACCCACCGTTATATTTTTTAAAGATAACAAGGAATGTTCAAGATTAATAGGTGCTGTATCAAAAAAAGAGCTTATAAAAAGGATTGAGGAATTATTAACAAAATGAAAAATAAAGGACTTCTAAATATTGCTATATTCTGTTCCGGCAAAGGAACAAACCTGCAGGCAATTATAGATAAGGTGAGAGGGGGTTATATAAAAGCAAATCTTCGCCTTGTTATAAGCGATAGAAGGGATGCCTATGCCTTGGTAAGAGCAAAGAAAGCAAAGATTAACAATTTTTTTATTGACCCAAAAAAATTTAGTTCAAGGATAGAGTTTAACAGAGAAATACTGAAATATCTGAAAAGATATAATATAGATTTAATAGTTCTCGCAGGATTTATGAGAGTTTTGGGAACTGAATTGGTGAGGAGGTATAAAAATAAAATCTTGAATATCCACCCTGCACTACTACCTTCCTTTAGAGGCACAGAAGGGATTAAGGATGCGCTTGAATATGGGGTAAGGCTAACTGGCCCTACCGTCCATTTTGTTGATGAGGGAGTTGACACAGGCCCAATAATACTGCAGGATGTGGTAAGAATTAAGGATGGGGATACAGAAGAGACACTTGCCAGAAGAATTCATGAAAGAGAGCATATTATATATCCTAAGGCAATCAAGTTATTTGTGGAAGGAAAACTAAAGGTAGAGGGAAGGAAGGTAAAAATTAGGGACAAAAACAAGTAACGAGTAACCAGTAACTCGTAACGCGTAATCAAAAACTTAATGACTTTTTACTCGTTACATGTTACGCATTACACGTTACTATGAAGTAAAAATATGGACATCAAATTTGGCACTAGCGGATGGCGGGCAGTAATAAGCGAGGAATTTACATTTGATAATGTAAGATTAGTAACACAGGCAATATCGGACTATATAAAGAATGCAAAAGACAAAACTAATCTTGTCATTGTAGGATATGACACAAGGTTTCTTTCAAGGGAATTTGCAGAGGCTTCTTACAAGGTTCTTTTAAACAATGGTTTAAAGCCCCTCCTTACAGACAGGGATACGTCTACCCCTGTAATTTCTTTCCACATAATAGATAAAAAGGCATCCGGCGCTATCAACATAACCGCAAGCCACAACCCCTCCCAATATAACGGAATAAAATTTTCTTCTTCCTCAGGTAGCCCTGCGGGAAGAGAGATTACCTCTTATCTTGAAAGGCGCATCGTTTTTTTAAAGAAAAGAAACTGGCACTTTAAGGATAGAAAACCAAAGGATTCGTTTGAGAAATTCCAGCCCCAGGAAAGATACATCTCGCATGTAAAAAATCTCGTTAATTTGGATTTAATTAAGAGGGCAAATCTAAAAATAGGGATAGATTTTTTATATGGCACATCGCGGGGATACCTTGACAGAATTTTGGAAGAAGCAAATGTAAGATTATATAAGATTCATGATTACATAAACCCGGATTTTGGAGATATCTCTCCTACCCCCGCAAAGGCACAGCTAAAGGAACTCTTAAATCTTGTTAAGGCGCAAAAACTGGACATAGGCCTTTCAACCGATCCGGACGGAGATAGATTTGGCGTTGTTGACAGAGATGGTTCGTTCATTCAGGCAAATGAGATAATATGTGTAATATTAGAACACTTGATTAAAACGAGAAAAAGATATGATACGGTGGCGCGGACCATTGCCACCACCTCTTTAGTAGATAAAATAGCAACCTCTAATAATATGGAGCCTGTTGAGACTCCCGTGGGGTTTAAGTATATAGCAGAGGAATTACTCAAGGGTAATTGCCTTATGGGTGCAGAGGAATCCGGTGGACTTTCCATAGCAGGCCATATTCCAGAAAAAGACGGAATCCTTGCCTGTTTATTGGTGCTTGAGACCTGCGCCTCTAATAAAAAAAGTATTAAAGAGATATTGAAGGGCATAGCGAAAAAATACGGCAGTTTCTATTCTGAGAGAAATGATATCAGGCTCGCCTCCAGAGAGAGGTTTTTTAAAAAACTTAGCAGGTTTAATCCCAGCAGGATAGCAGGTTTAAGGGTTTTAAAAGTTAATAGAACAGATGGGTTTAAGTTTTATCTTGTTGACGGAAGCTGGCTTTTGATAAGACCCTCTGGGACAGAGCCGATTGCTCGCCTATATGCCGAGTCTAACTCTAAGGCTACCCTGAAATTGTTACTAGACGAGGCTAAAAGACTTATCAATTTTTAGTTGACTTTAAAGGGTAGTTCTTATATAGTAAAAATTGATGGATACAAAGATTAGAAATATAAAGGCACGCGAGATACTTGACTCAAGAGGAAATCCCACCGTAGAGGTAGATGTTATATTAAGGGATGGTTCCCTTGGAAGGGCAGCTGTGCCCTCAGGTGCATCTACCGGAGAGCATGAGGCATTAGAACTTAGAGACGGCGATAAATCAAGATATCTTGGGAGGGGGGTTCTCAAGGCTATAGACAACATAACTAAAATTATAAAACCTAAACTTTTGGGTTTTGATGCAAAAGACCAGAAAAAACTTGATAGGTTTCTGATAGAATTAGATGCCACAGAGAATAAATCACATCTTGGCGCAAATGCAATATTGGGAGTATCTTTAGCATCCGCAAAGGCGGTGAGTAATTCACATCAGATTCCGCTTTACGAATATCTCGGAGGCAAGAAGGCAAAGATACTTCCAATTCCAATGATGAATGTGGTAAATGGCGGAGCCCATGCGGATAATAACATAGATATACAGGAGTTTATGATAGTTCCAAAAAGAGCAAAGAGTTTTTCTTGTGCCCTTAGGATGGGAGCAGAGGTATTTCATAATCTAAAGTTAATCCTTAAAAAAAAGGCTCTTTCCACGACAGTAGGCGATGAGGGTGGTTTTGCGCCAAACCTCGGCTCAAATGAAGAGGCGATAAAACTCTTAATAGAGGCGATAGAAAAGGCAGGTTATAGTCCACAGAAAGAGGTGTCTATCGCCTTGGATGTTGCCTCATCCTCTTTCTTTAACGGCACAGCTTATGTTATGAAATCTGAAAAACCATCAAGGAAGAAAGCACTTGATTTGATAGATTTTTATAAAAAACTAATTGAGAAATATCCGATAATCTCTATTGAAGATGGCCTTTCTGAAGATGACTGGGATAATTGGAAGATTTTAACGGATGAGCTTGGTAAAAGAGTTCAACTTGTAGGGGATGATTTGTTTGTAACAAACCCCAAGCGTCTAAAGAAGGGAATTGAGTATGGCGTTGCGAATGCAATATTGATAAAGGTTAATCAGATAGGAACGCTTACCGAGACATTGGAGGCGATAGAACTTGCTCTTTCCAATGACTACAGGGCAGTAATTTCCCATCGCTCTGGCGAGACCGAAGATACTACAATAGCACATATTGCGGTTGGAACAGGGGTAGGGCAGATTAAAACAGGCTCTCTCTCAAGAACGGACAGGATTGCCAAATATAATGAGTTATTGCGGGTAGAAGAAATGCTGGGGGGAAAAGCAGTTTATGCGGGCAGTTAATTTTTTTAAAACGATTTTGTCCTTTCTAAAAAATCCGTATGTATTTATCGGCTTAATAATAATATTTGCGATATTCCTTCCAGGATTAACTAAAAAACACGAGTTAATTGAAAGGAAGGAATTTTTAGAGAGAGAATCAAAAAAGTTGTATGATGAAAACAAATCTCTTTTGAAAGAGACAGATAGATTAAAACGAGATCCATATTATCAGGAAAAGGTTATAAGGGAAAAACTTGGTTACATAAAAGAAGGTGAGATAATCCTTAGGTTAGAACCAAGGGAGAAAAAAGTTCGCTAATCTATGGAAGAGCCCTCTCAAACCAATGAGACGTTTAAGGAAGGCGAATTCCTTGACATAGAGATAACGAAGATAGCAAATTTTGGTGCATTTGCAAAACTCCCATTTAATAGGGTAGGATTGATTCACATCTCGCAGATAACCGATGGTTTTGTCAGGGACATAAACGAATATCTCAAGGTGGGCGATAGGCTAAAGGCAAGGGTTCTATCCATAAGCGAAAATGGTAGGGTGGATCTCAGTCTCAGAAAGGAAGCGTCAACTACTTTAGTTTCACAGCCGAAAAAACGAATCCAGTTTAAAAACCCTGCCCTTGAGGAGAAACTTAAGATATTTTTAAAACAATCTCAGGAGCGCTTAGCAGACCTTAAGCGCCGAGAGGAGTCAAGGCTAGGAAAGAAATAATTTAATCATCGCGGGGTGGAGCAGTCCGGTAGCTCGCAAGGCTCAATGGACACAAAACTCAAAGCAGACATTGCGGAATCAGCCGTAACAACGGAACTTCTAAAAAGAGGTTTCAAGGTGTTAAGGCCTATTGGAGATCGACTTTCATACGATTTAGGAATCGATCTTCATGGTAAGCTCCTACGCATACAGGTGAAGAGCGCTTGGTTTAGCGCAAAAGCAAAATGTTATGTTGTAGATGCGCGTAGAACTAAGACGAATCGCCGACGTATGCTAAGGCAACGTTACGGCTTAAATGATTTTGATTTCGCAATTGTCTACATTGCTGACTTGCATGTATTTTACGTAATACCCGTGTCTGTCTTTTCTAATTATGAAAGCACTGTAACTTTTGTAGAGACAGATAAAAGACAACGTAAGCCAAAGTCAGCAAACTACAGAGCGCGATGGGATTTGTTGTCCGATGGGCTCCTCAGTCGGAAACGACTGTAGGATAATCTGCCAAATTCGGTGAAGCCCTTGAGGTTTAAGGTAATACCGAGCTAAGTCCATCACTATTTGTGATGGAAAAGCGTAGAGACTAGATGGCAGATGTCCTAAGACACTTCGGTGTCAAGGACAAAGGTATAGTCCAGACTACAAATTCGCCAAGATTTTGGCGGAGCAGTGAAAACTGTAGTAGTAAGCATAACCTTGAGGTCCCTGGTTCAAATCCAGGCCCCGCTACCAAATTTCGCTATGATACAAAATCACAGCGAAATTTGTCCCTGAGGCATTCATTTATTAATGAGTCACCAAGGGGGCAAACCAGCGTTAATTTATATATGTTCCCCATGACTCCCAGCAGTCTAATCCTACTGGGCATTTGTTCTTTTATAATAGGTATAATTCTTTTCATAGGAGCGATAAGACGCTTTAGGTTAATTTCTTCGTTCCTCTGGTTAGGTGTGGCACTTTGCGGTCTCGCTATTTTCTTTGCAGGTATATCCTGTAAAACCTTCATTAAGTTTAACAAAGAAGAACTTGTTGCGAGAATTTACTGCGAAAGGCCAAAGAATAGAGAATATGACTTTAATCTGAATTATACTCCGATTGTAAAAGGAAAGGAACAACCCTCTATCATTTTTCCAATAAGGGGGAAGGAATGGATGCTTCAAGGAGACATTATAAAGTGGAAACCTTTCCTGAACTTATTAGGCCTACACACCTATTACAGGATAACAAGGATTTGCGGAAGGTATCCTTCTTTTAAAAACAAAGTGCAATTAAGCGATACGATATATAGTCTTCAGAACGAAACCATAGTGTCAGGTTTTTTAAGGAAGATTGTAAGGAAACTTCCCTTTGTGGATGCTGTATATGGCAATGCGGTTTATACCACCTGTGAGTTTGACAGGGTACTTGAGATTTATGTCAGCACATCCGGATTTATAATAAGATAAACCTTAACCCTTAAGCTATGGAGGTGAAAATGCTTAATACAATATTTAAAATAAAATCTGTGTATATAATTATGTTGATTGCAATATTAAATATAAGTTTGTTTCCACCAGATGTCTTTGGCCTGCCTGTTAAATCAAAGGAAGTTTCATCCGAAAGCCGCCTTCAAAATATTGAGAAGATATTGGGCGTATTCAAAAATGATATAGCAAAAAAAAGACTTTTAAGTTTAAGAATCAGCGAAAGAGATTTAAAGACAAGACTTGAGAGACTCTCAGACAGCCAATTAAGCGCTCTTTCAAAGAATGTTGATATGATGAATATTGGCGCAGATGCAGGTGGAGTTGCAATTGTTATTGTAGTTGTTGTTTTGTTGATAATAGCAATACTTTATTTTACAGATTATGCCATTAAGGTAGAGCCGAAACATAAATAACCTACCTTATAAAAGTTAATATTATCGCAGATTTAACCCTTGGTAAAAATAAGTGTTTTTTCGTTGTAGATGTTTTCTTTTTACCCTCCTTTTCCTGACTTTGACGGGCTGTGCAAGCCTGAACGTTAGCACTCTAAAAGATTATCCCCCTCAGGATAACGATACCTTCTATATTAAAGGTCTTCCATTTGTGAGGCAGAGTTATTTTTACTGCGGACCAGCAAGCCTTGAAGCGGTATTAAGATACTGGGGGGAAGATATAAACCAACAGGGAATAGCCCAGGCCATATATCTTGGGAAAGCAAAGGGCACATTTAACTTTGAAATGGTGGATTTTTGTCAAAGAAAAAGATTTTTTACAAAAGATTTTTCAGGAACAATAGAGGATATGAAATTTTATATAAGAAAAAATATCCCCGTCATTGCGCTACATAAAAAAAGAGTTTTATTTTCGGATTACCATTATGTTGTAATTATAGGTATAAATGAAAAAAACGGCTATTTAGTTATAAATGATGGATATAGAGAGAATGTGAAAATAAGTTTTGACCATTTTTCTAAGAACTGGAAAGAAGCCAATAATTGGATGCTTGTGATTGTTCCGCCTGAAAGGGTGGATTTTATTAAAGAACCGAACGAGTATAATAGACTCGGTATTCTTCTTGAAGAAAAGGGTAATCTATATTCGGCAAAAAAGCATTATCTTAAAGCGATAGGTTTAAATAATTCTCAGGCATTAATTTATTTTAATCTAGCAAATGTTTATCTTAAGGAAAAAAAATTTGATAAAGCGATAGAGAATTATGAAAAGGCAATTAAATTATCTCCCGATTTCGCAGATTGCTATAACAATCTGGCATATGCCTTGGCCGAGGGCGGTTTTTCTCTAAAGGAGGCAGAGGAGATGATTAAAAAGGCAATTGAAATTAATCCCGAGGGAAAATTCTGGTATGGGGATACACTTGGCCTTATAAATCTAAAACAGGGTAGGTTTAATGAGGCGATAATAAACTTTGAAGAGTCAATAAGAAGTTCATCTGGCGAAACAAAGAATTTGAATATGGTGTATAAACACCTGATTGAATCTTATATAATGTTAGGTCTTAACAGATAGGAGCGATGATATGATAGAAAGATACCTACTCCCAAAGATGAAAGCTATATGGAGCGATGAGAATAAGTTTAAGAAGATGCTGGATGTGGAGATTTTAAGTTGCGAAGCCCTCTCTAAACTTGGAAAAATTTCAAAGAGCGATTTAGCTATTATAAAGAAGAAGGCGCGCTTTAACATAGACAGGATAAAACAGATAGAGGAAAAGACAAAGCATGATGTAGTGGCGTTTATTGAGAACATCTCTGAAAATATAGGTTCATCAGCGAGGTTTTTGCATATGGGGCTTACCTCAAACGATATCTTAGATACTACCCTTGCCTGTCAGATGAAGGCCTCCGGTGATGTCATAATAGATGACCTAAGGAAACTTTTAAATGTTATCTCAAAAAAGGCAAAAAAATACAAATATACTCCAATTGTCGGAAGAACACATGGAGTGCATGCGGAGCCGATTACATTTGGGTTAAAACTTGCTCTCTTTTATGATGAGACAAAAAGGAATTTAGAAAGGATGATTAAGGCAAAAGAGACGATATCCTTTGGAAAGATATCGGGTGCCGTGGGCACTTATGCAAATATTGAACCATATGTGGAAGAATATGCGTGTAAAAAACTGGGCATTAAACCAAGTCCTATATCAACGCAGGTTATATCTCGTGATAGGCATGCAGAGTTTTTATCAACCCTCGCCCTTATTGGCACAACCCTTGAAAGGTTTGCAACTGAGGTTAGGCACCTTCAGAGGACAGAGGTTTCTGAGGCAGAGGAGTTCTTCTCAAAAGGACAGAAGGGCTCATCCGCAATGCCGCACAAGAGAAATCCTGTAAATTCAGAAAGGATATGTGGCCTTGCGCGGCTACTTCGCGCAAATGCACAGGCGGCGCTTGAAAATGTAACCCTGTGGCATGAAAGGGACATAAGCCACTCCTCTGTTGAGAGGATAATTATACCCGACTCCTGCGCCCTTATTGATTTTATGCTAAATGAAATAACAAAACTGGTTGATAATCTTTTGGTTTATCCGGAGAATATGAAGCGGAATTTGGGACTTACGAGGGGAAGATTATTCTCCCAGCATGTGCTTTTAACCCTGATAGAAAGAGGGTTGAGCCGATTAGATGCCTATAGTATAGCTCAAGAGGCTGCTATGAGGTCTTATAATGAGAACAAAGATTTTAAAGAGATTTTGGAAAAGGATAAAAGAATAACAAATATTTTGTCTAAAACAGACCTTGGTAGATGTTTTTCTCTGAAATACCATATGCGGTTTGTGGACAAAATTTATAGGAGGGTGGGAATCTAATGCAAAAATTAAAACTAATCTATGAAGGAAAGGCAAAGAAAGTATATGAGACGGACGATGAAGACTTATTAATACAGGAATTTAAGGACGATGCAACTGCATTTGATGCTACCAAAAGAGGCACAATAGTT
>VGKN01000022.1 GCA_016867055.1 Candidatus Omnitrophota bacterium | reverse complement strand
CATTTATGCTTTCGACACCTGCTGCATCCTTTCGTTTGGTTATTGATGTCTCAAGTTGTTTATATTTGTTGTAGTTATAGGTGGTATCTTCTGCTGTTATAACCTTTACTGCCTTACCATCAGATAAACAATATTCTGTATAAGTTGCAACTGCATGAGAGAGAAGATTAAAGGAGTTATATTCATAGGTGGTCTCTGAAAGCGTCTCAACGCCAGCAGGGTCTATCCTCTTTACATATTGGCTCTTAACCTTACAGAAGGAGTTATAATAGGTGTAAGATATCTCTTCTTTTGTTACTAACTTATTGCCATCTATAGTCTGGGAATAGATATTATCTGTATTTACAATCCTACCATATTTGTCATAGTCATAGGATGATTCTCTAAGAGTTATAACACCTGTCTGGTCCTTCCTTGTAGTAGATGAGCTGGTCAGTTGGTGTTTATTATTATAGGTATAGATTGTGTCCTCTTCTGTAACAACGCCGAGTCCATCTGTATATTTGGTCTTAGAGTTTGTAACCCGACCATAATTATCAAGGGTATTCCAAGTTTCTTCTTTTGTTTGGACGCCTGTTAGTCCTTTCTTGTCAATTTTGTAGGAGACTAACCTATCCCACTTGTCATATTCTGGAGAGTGCCACTGGGTTTCAGTTATATTGCCTGATTCGTCTGTATCCTTCTTGGTATAGCCTGTTAGTTGGTTAAAATCATTATATTGGCCGTGCCATTCGGTGGTCAGGGAGTTGCCCTGAAGGTCTGAGACTATTTCGGTATAGTCAGTTACCAAATCCTTATTGTTATATGTAGTGGAAACCCTATCTGTTAGCGTTACATTACCAAATGTATCTGTGGTAACTAAATGATAGGAGATGAGTCTCTTTGCATCATCATAGGTAGGATTAGAGAACTCTTCTTTTGTTATGTTGCCAAGATTATCTGTAACCTCTCTTATATATGTGCTTAGGAGCTTGCCGGAATAAGTTGCGTCTTTAAAGTTTACATTTGTAGTATTGCCAAGCGCATCGGTTACCTCTTGGGTATAACCTGTTATATTTTTATTTGCGTTGGTTTCATCTCCGCCATAGAATACTGAGTCAGGTGTATATGTCGCTCCATACCATTTTACAGTTGTGGTATTTCCCAATGGGTCTATTATCTCAGCATCGTAACTTACTAGGAGGCGCTTATCGTTATACTGCATATTGTCGGTGTTTTTAATAGTAACATTGCCCAAGGGGTCAACTATTCTTTCATTTTCAATCCTACTGGTTAAGCCATCCTTAGAATAGACTATCATTCCATCGTCATATTGGACGTAGTTAAATTCACCAACAGAACCTGCAATCTTAAGTCGTTTGGTTCTTGCCTGGATTAGATTTCGATTTATCTGGAATTCACCCTCTACTTTTTCTTGAACACCCTCAACCACACTCTTGTTTATATTGTTAACTACATCGGTAACTTGATTCCTGTTCTTCTCAAGATCTTTTCTTTCTTTGATAAAATCGGATGTTTTCTTGAGGACTTCTTTTATGCGGTCGGTTTTGACAAAGTCTGACTCCTGGATTTCATTCTGGCGACTTGAAAGGGTAACGCCCCTGTCAAAGGCATCCGCTATTGGGACGCTTGAGATTAAAAAAACCTCTGCTACAATTAAGGCGATTAATCGCATCCAGAGGTTCTTTTTTCCTGTTTGGTAATCTATCATTTAATTTACCCTTTCAATAAAAAAGCCGAGTTATTCAGAAGGCTTTTTTATCTTTCCTTCGGTAACCCGGCTATCACTTTGTGACCCGTGGTTTTGCGTCCTCCGATCGCTCGGAGTTTGCCCTTATCGGGAAATTTTTATTGTTTTCAGGCAAAATTTTTTGTAATATTCATCGCAAAAATTTGTTATTAAAACTGAGGTAAAGAAATCAAAACATTTTAAATCAATTTTAAGAGTTGAAATAAAGCGTCTAAAAAAATCGTTTTTCACATATTGTATTATATTATATAGTCGGCGAAACTTCAATACCAAAATATCCAGATTTTGTTTATATTTACGTAAAGGGGTTAAATTATTTGAATTTTCAAACAGACATGCTGAGTTTTGGTTTACCCTGTACCTCGTAAAGCCCCCCTTCTTGCTTTCGTTCCCTCTGGGGACTTTCACAAGAAAGCAGGGAAGATAAAGGCTGTAGCCGATAAATTTTTCCCCAAAGCCTCGTTCTTTAGGAGGAAGTGCTGGGTTTTCTATTCTCACCTTCTTCATTCAATTCTCTCTTTTTTTCTATAATTCAAAATATTTTTAAGCACTAAAAAATTAAACAAAAAAACCTCTTCAGTGAAGAGGTTTGTCTGCCAATTCAATTATGTATAATTATCTACAAAATATCAATAGAAGTATATATAAATTACCTGAAAAAACAAAAAAAGTCAATATTAAAAAAACTAAATTTTGTATATATTAACAAAAATTGATGTTATTAACATTAAGTAGTATTTTTCTTTTCCTCTAATAATGTGGCGATTTTCTTGGAATTCTCCTCAATACTAAGAAATGCCCTTATTGAATCCGCGATACTATGAAACACTATAAAATATATAACTCCCAAGACTACTGCTGTGATACCAGTAACCCTTGTAGCAGGTGGTTTTGCAATCCCTGTAAATATTAAAACTCCAATAAGCACTCCTAATATTGGAGAAAGCCATCCTGCTATTCTAAGAAGAATTACCACTATCCTGAGAGTTAGGTAACCCTTTTTCCGCATTTTCTTCCCCCTTTTTTGTCAAATTTCCTTCAGGTGAAATATTCTTCTTCTTTAACCTATATTTTTTCATATATTCTCTCATATAGTCTCGTATTTTCTCTCTATATTTAGCCCGATATTCTTTTAACCTTAATTTATGGGCTCTTCTCCATAGAAGCTGTTTCTGGCGCACACTTTCTATATAAGCCGGATCATCTCCAGTTGTATATTTGAAATAATCAGGATTTTTTAGCCTCCAAGTTCTTATATTTTGGCGCTGTCTTTCTTTTTGGCAGGCTATGTCATTACATACATTCTGAGAGGGTTTATACTTATTAGGAACAAATTGCCTTCCGCAAACCTTGCAGAATTTCATACTCTGATTTATTCAAATATATTACTTCTTGAAAATTAAAGAGTTAGAGAAATAATGATATAGTTATGATACGGCTTAATATTAAACCTGGATAAATATCTGCTGGATTACAAGACTGGCTGCGCCAAAAGGAACTGCATTTTCGCCCAATTGGGCTGGAATTATTCGTAGACCTGTGGTAGCCTCATCAATTGCCCATTCCCTTGTTGTCTTTCTTAATGAATCTATCAAAAGGGTTCCAAACTGCTCTATGCCACCACCGATTACAATAACCTCGGGATTTAGAAAGTTTACCAAGAAGGCAATCTTTTTTCCAAAATTTTTTCCTGCCTCAGTAATAAGTTGTATAGCAAGTTCATCCCCTGCCTTTGCAGCCTCTATTATGGTTTTTGGGGTTATGCGCTCTGGATCATTGCCTACCAATGCCAATATCTTAGACTTAGAATCTGCTATAGATAATCTTGCCCTCTTTATAATTCCTAAATCCATCTCCCAGCGGCCTAATGCAAGGGCATCTCTTTCCCAGGTCTTGGGGTCTCCCTCATTAGGATTAAAGATGCCTAACTCTCCCGCAGTGCCTTTAGAGCCCCTATAAACTTGCCCATTTATTATTACCCCACATCCAACGCCAGAATACATATATATCATATTTTTTATCTCTGGCTCAAGCCCAAACCACTTTTCTCCCAAAACCGCTGCAGTTGCATCATTCTCAACTATAGTAACCAAGCCAAACTCTTTTTCAAATATATCCTTTACTGATACGCTAACAGAAACGTCCTGCGAGCCTAATTTTCCCGGCCATCTAATAGTTCTCCCTGTCTCATCTATTATGCCGGGAAGACCTATTCCAATACCAAATATCTTATCAGGGTTAACCTTGGATGATTTTATGAGTTCATGGGTAAGTCTAACAAGTTCATCTATGATAACCTCGCCAGTGATAGGCGGACGGTCCTTTTTCATCTCTAAGACGACCTTTGTTTCTAAATCTACCACTATCCCCACCATATGCATCATTGTAAGCCCTACAGCCACAACATGGCCTGCCTTGCCATTTAACTCAACCAAGGTAGGCCTTCTTCCTCCACTGGATATATCAAAACCCTTCTCAATTACAAGGCCCCTTTCAATAAAATTGTCTACATAATTTGATACGGTTACAATATTTAACTCTGTATGTTTTGAGATGTCCGTTCTTGAAATCGGACTGTGCTTCCTGATAACCTCTAAAATAGCAAGGTTCTTTCTTTCTCTGTCAGATAATATCAAATCTCTTGAGGTAACTGGCTTTAACTCCATAATACTTCTCCATTTTTATTAGGGGAGAAGGATTAATCTCTCCTCGCTACTAACCTATATTCTTCCCCCTATTTATCGCCTGACGTCTATGCCTTCATAAATACTTCTCTTACCACCAGACTGGCTGCGCCCAAGGCAACTGCATTCTCCCCCAATACAGAAGGAATAATCTTTACGATGCTTGCAGATTCTTCAAAGGCAAGTTTCCTAACAGTTCTTTTAACAGGATTTAGCAATAACTCCCCTGCCTTTTCAACCCCACCTCCTATTACCACTATCTCGGGATTAAAAAGATTGATAAGATATGCTACCCTTATTCCCAAATTTATCCCTGCATCCTCAATAAGTTGCTGGGCTACCTTATCACCTTCCTTGGCTGCATCTATCACTGTATCTAAGGTTATATCCTCAAGTTTCCCTTTTACCTTTTCGTATATCTTGGATGAGGTTTCGGTCCTAACAATCTTTTTTGCTTCTTCTGTAATACCTAAATCAACCCCCCAGGGTCTTAAAAAACAGGGTCCTTTCTGCCAGCAATTAAATTTATCCAAGTCGGGATTATCTATGGAAACCTGAACCTCTCCTGCCGAACCACCTGCTCCGCAATATATCTCCCCCTTTATTATTATACCGCAACCCACATCTGAATAGACATAAATCATATCTTTTACGTCTTCCTCAAGCCCAAGTCTTTTTTCTCCAAATGCCGCTACAGTAGCATCGTTACCCACAAATGTAGGAACCCTAAATTCTTTTCCAAAAGCAGTTTTTATGCTTGAATAACTGCCGACGGTCTTTCCCCTCGTAGGGTCTGTATCTCTTATAGTTCCCGAGCGTTCATCTATAACACCTGATATACCCATACCTATCCCTTTAAGAAGTGCCTTATCTATCTTTGAGGTATCTATGAGTTCTTTTACAATTTCAAGGGAGCCTGCTATTACCTCATCCATAAAACCCTTTGGCCTTGGTTTTTTAATCTTACTTATAACATTATTTGCGAGATCGGAAATTACCGCTATCGTATTTACAGGTCCTATGTCAACACCCAAGACATACCCCCATTTTTTGTTTAATTCTACCAAGGCAGGCCTTCTTCCACCAGTTGAAATATCAAGTCCTTTCTCAATAACAATACCGCTTTTTACATAACTGTTCACATAGTTTGTAACGGTTACTATATTTAACCCTATGATTCTGGATATGTCTGTTCTTGTGGTAGGGCCAATCTTACGGATTAAATCCAATATAATCAAGTTCTTCTTTTCTCTCTCTGAAAGCACATCCTCATCAAACAACATTTTCATCAATATCACCTCTTAAAAATTTATCCTGTTAGAAAAATTATTGAAAAAGTTGACGATCAAAATTTATAACCTTATGATCTAATACACCACAGCATCTTCCTCAAAAGTTTGCCTGCCTTCGCACCTGCGTGTCATAACGCCTGTCTGCCGACACAACAAGTAGGCACGGCTGTACCTCAACAAGCTCGGTATGGCAAGCGAAGTAGGGCCCCTAAGGCCGCGGTGCTTTACTTAATTAATTAAATTATTAAATTTTTTAAAAGTATATCACAAAAAAATTATCTGTCAATACATTCTCACTCTATAAAAAATTAAGATAAAGATGTTCAGCTCTTAGCAGAGCTTACATCCCTGCTATATGCGCTAAGTTCTATTGTAAGAAATATATCTCATCTATGTATATGCCACCTCTCTTGTTGGTCACAGTTGCATCGTCAAAGGTTATAACAAATTCCTTCATTGATGTCCAGTCGGTTATTTCCTTAAATTCTGATAAGGGTATTTTAAACCTCTGCCAGTTGTTATTTATTCCTGATACAATATATTTTGATTTCTGCTTTGCATTTTTAAGTTCCACCATAAATTTGGTAGTATACCCCTCTATGTCGTCCCCTTTTGCAGAGAAAACAAGGTATTTATACTTAGAAAGGTTCTTATCCTGAAGCCTTGACCAGTAGCCACAGTAGGCGGGATTTGGAGAATCTACATCGTAGTCAAGTTTTAGCGAAAAACCCTTCTCGCCGTAGCGAACCAATCCATCAAACGACATTATACAGCCCTGGGTTAAATCTTCAGGGTCCTTATTCCACGTGCCTGAGTCTCCTCCAAATTTATTTGGTTTTTCTGCGGTGTCAAAATCATCCAGAAAAAGGGCTGAGGGCATCTCCTCTTTCTTTGATTCCTTTTTAATACCCACCTTTGTCTCGGCACAACCACTTAAGAAGATTACAGCTAAGCATAATGTAAAGATTTTTTTTAACATAATAACGCCTCCTTGTATTATAGAACATTGTTATAAATTATAAGTGATGAGTTATGAGTTGATTTAAAAACCTATCACCCATAACCAACAACTCATAACTTGCTTAATTACTCTCTTATTCTACCTCTTCTATAATAGAAATAGGTCCTTTTGTTATCCCTCCTTCCTTAATTATATCAAAACCTCTTATCGCTATCACGTTGTCATTATTATACTGAATTTTATCCTCTTTTAAAAGATATTTTCTTTCCTTATTATAAGCGGTTTTAAAATCCGGTGGGAATAGCCCAGTCTTCCCCAAAAGCTCTCCGTTTAGATATACCTCATCCGCATCATCTATAGCGCCAATATATAAGAACTTCTTCTTATCCTTTAAATCCCCTGGAATGCGAATATGAAACCTATACCAGAAAAAACCATCGTAGTCCTTTGAGAACCCCTTTTCAATCTCACCTGGCACAAAAATTTTCTTCCAGTTTCTATCATTAAAATCTATATCTTTCCACATAATATCATCCCCCAGATTACAAAGCCATTTGGCTTCAAGGCTATATAACATATACCCATTTGGCTTCACATATAAAGGCCTAAAATTCAACTCCTCAACAGGCCCTATCTTTACAGGTCCCTTCCATATCCCGCCATTTCCACCCTTATCAAATACCCTTATAGCGATAACGTTCTTTCCATTAAAATTTATCAAGGAATTAGGAATAATATAAAACCTTCTTTTGTCCCAATAAGAAAACCATCTGTTAATCCGTGAATAGAAATTCCCAACAAGTTTTCCGTTTATATAGGTGCTGTCAAAATCGTCTATCCCGCCTATAAGAAGCGCTATCTTACTTCTCTGCCACGCAAATCTTAACTGTGGCGAAGGTTCAAATTCAACTCTATACCACGCATAACCATCGTAACCCTTAAAACCCTCTTTCTCCCACGTTGAAGGAACCTCTACTTTTGCCCAATCTGATAAGGATATATCGCCAGATAGATTTGCCTTATTGCCCCTTTTAAAATTCCATTTACCCTTAAGATCTACTATGTGCGCTTCTTTGGGGTGGTATCTAAAACCTACCTTTATCAAGGTATCTATTATATTTTTTTCTCTCATAAAATACTTCCATACGAAATCACTTCTATAATTTTCTATCATAAGAACGCTTATGCCCTGGTCTATGCCTATAACATCACTGGCATACCAGTCATTGTCCAGATTAAGGCTGTCTGAGAACCCATATCTTCCCCATAGTTTATCCTTGTAATCCTCATACATCAGTCTAAGGGTTTCTATGCATTCCCTTGGCGCAAATACTATTGACCCGCAAACAGCAGAGGGCGCAACTGTCCCGTCAATATCAGAAAGTCCTACGGGCGGGCCGCCGTAAGCCTTGTATCCATAAGGCCCGTCACAGGCGGTTAACCCCCACAGACCCCTTCTAAAGGTTTTAAACCTATCCTGAATATCCATACAAAACTGCCTGTTGGACATAGTAGCCTGTATAGAATTTTCAAAATAATCTGCATAATCATCATGCTTATCCCTGAAATCAACCCAGGCATGAGAATACTGGTGCGTAAAAAGAGGGCTACAATTTATATATTCAAATTCGCCGTAAGAATACACGGGTCTTTCCCATGTATGCCAACAGTCGGTTGATATAGGATAGGTCCTTGAGCCAATAGCAAGGATGTAAAGAAGCATATGTTCTGAATAGTGGTTCCAGTGTGCCTTGAGAAATCCACTTTCTGGAATATATCCCATTGAAATGGTGTCTTTGCTGTTTAACATCCACTGCCAATTAACTCTATCGTATATCGCATCAACGAGATTGCTTATCCTTTTGTCTTTAAAATAATTTTTTGCAACAATTGCTCCTGCCAGAAACAGGGCAGTATCAATAGAAGAGGCCTCGCAGTTATCTAATCTTTTTCCTGTTTTTATATCAACAAAGTGGTAAAAGAATCCGTTTGCATGCTCTACCCTTTTAAGAAAAAAATTCAAGGATTTTAGGATGAGTTTTTTTGACCTATGTTTTGAAATCCATCCCCTCTCTGCTGCAATGCATAAACTCGTAAGACCAAAACCTGACGAGGCAATACTTGCTGTATTGTTTTTATCCTTAGTAAAATTATTTACCCTATCCCTTATAAGGCCGGAGGAAGGCTCCATCTCATCTATAAAAAATCTTACCGAGGTTTTTTCAATTAAATCCAAGAGTTCTTCTTCGCTTAATGCAAATAGCAAAGTTGGGGGAAACAAGATAGAGAGGATAAAACTAAATAAAAATAGGGAGGTTATTCTATTCAAAAAACTTCTCGCTTGAGAGAAGATACTCCGCATCCTTTATGTAGGCATTCCTATGAAAGTGTCTCCTGATAGAACCATTGTTCAAATAGTTGTTTATTGCCACCAAGATCATCGCCTGATCAAGACACATATACCTTAAGGCAACCCTTTTTGTCTGGGGATTAACTGCGTCATAAAAGCCGTATTCACTATAAATTTTATAGAGCCTGAGCATCTCTCTTATATTTTTTATTGCCTCATCAGGCGCAAACTCCAAAGCCAGAAATGCCGCATGGGGTGTTACCACGGTATCCTTATAGGGTTTTATCCCGCAGGGGCTTGCGCCATATTCCGAATAGCCTCCCTCCGTATTTGAAGAGGGGGAGAAACCCCACACAGGAAAATTCTTTTCCTCTTTGGCAAACCTAATCTGTGCCAGCACATGGTTTAAATCATTTAAGCCAAAAGCCTCTTTTGCCAGTTTTTTTTCATCTATTACAAGGGTTGGCATAAGTGCCTCAAACATACTTCCACCCCAACTCGGGACTAATTTTATACCCTTGTATTCATAGTATCCGCCATAAAAATTATATCCCTTGTACTCCTTTTTTATCCTATTCTTTGGAGTTTGCTTCTGCCATTTCCAAGTCTCATGCATTGTCCTGTTCATCATAAACCAATGCTCTAATGGAACCTCCTTTTTTCCTAACGCTATAAGGCTGCTTACGCGGGATTCAGAGTAGAGTGTTCCATAGTGATATTCGGAAAAAACGCCCAGATTATCCCAAAATCCGTGATAGAATTGTCCCTCCACAGGGTCATAGAATAAAGAAAAATCCTGTTTATCTATAAGTCTCTTACATCTCTTGGCAAGTTCTGTATCCTCGACAAAGGCCTCTTTTGCCACAATCAAGCCTGCTACAAGCCAGCCAGAATCAACCAATGAAACAAAATAGGTGGTTCTAAAAAGCATCATCGTATCATAATAGTTATAATAATGCCCCTTATAGGTTTGGAGTTTCTCTAAGGTATCCAGTGTTTTATTAATAAGCCCTATTGCGGTATCCTTTTCGATAAATCCAAGTTCATATGCCGATACAATACATATAAAATACAGCCCTATATTTGTAACGTTTGTATAATCGCCTATTTTTGTATTTTCATCTAAGGTAGAGTTTTCAGAAAATTCAATATAATCAAGGGGAAGGTTAGAGTCTCTATCTGTGGTGTTCTCAAAATATCTCCAGGTATCTCTTGCTATCTCAAGTAAGAATTTCTTATTGTCCTTAGGAAAAATTTTCTTTTGGTAAAGTCTTTTGGGATATCCGGCGAGACGAGATATTTGGAACTTTGCATACTCTAAATTTGAAAGCCTTGTGCCCTCGGGAAGCTTTCCCACTGGCCATGGAACCTTATCAAACTGGCTTGGCCCGGGATTTCCGGTTTTAATAAAGGCTATCTCATCTATATATATAGCACCTATCTTTTTATTTAGTCTCCTATTCTGAAATACTATCACTATTTCCTGAAGTTCCCTCCAGTCTGTTATGCCTGTCATTTTATTAAGCGGGATAGAAAATCTCTGCCATTTGCTTGTCAGGTTATCTATGATGTAGCTTGCACTCAACATCTCACCTGTTTCTCTATCGGCATATTTGTTTATCTCTACCTTGAACTGTGAGGGAAATCCCTCGCGGATATCCCCTTTTGCATAAAATTCCAGATGGTCAAAATCTGAGGCGTCCAGAGAATTTAGTTTCGTCCAAAAACCATTTACAGCCTTCTCGCTCCATGGCGCAAAAACATTATACGTTAGTTTTAGCGAGAATCCTTTATCTCCAATACGTGTATCGGAACTCAGGCTTGGCTGACATATCCTGTCTTTTAGACCTGTGTCAAGTGCCCAGGCTCCTGAAGAACCATTTAAATTATTTGTAAGACCCCCTGAATCAAAATCCGCTATCATTACCTTTTTAATAGTTTCTTCGCAAAGGCAAGATGATAAAGGAGTAAAAATAAAAATAAAGGCTATTACAAAAGATATTCTTTTCATTAGGAAAATAAAGGTCTGGCATATAAATACGCCAGACCTTTATTTAAAATTTTAATTAACAGAGATATCGTCTATGTAGAGAGTACCCTTTTTTACAGTCGCATTTATATCATCAAAGGTTATAACTAACTCCTCCATAGAAGATAAATTTGTTAAACCGTTAAATTCAGAAAGAGGAATAACAAACTCTTTCCAATTCCTGGTTATACCGGAGAGTAAATAGGCACCTGTTTCATTTCTTGAATTTTTAAGTTCCAGTTTTACTTGGGTGGTAAAACCGCTTCTCTCATCCCCTTTTATATTTATGACTAAATTTCTAAGTTTTGAAAAATCTGCCTTTTGTAGTTTAGTCCAGAAACCACAGTAGGCGGCGTTCGGCGAATCCACATCGTAGTCAAGTCTAAGGGAATAACCACTATCTCTGTTTCTTATTGCTCCATCAAAAGTCATAGAGCACCCCTGGGTTAAATCATCTGGGTCCTTGTTCCACACACCTAAATCTCCCCCTATTCTGTTTGGCTTCTCTGCGGTATTAAAATCATCTATCAATATACTATTTGCTGCAAACACAAGCCCCACGCATGCCAAACTAAGTACGCTGATTAAACCTATTTTTTTTACCATATACCCTTCCCTCCTTTTTAAAAAAGTGTAAAGTTCAAAGTGAAAAGCGTAAAACTAAAGTTTAATGTTTTGGGTTTTAGTTTTGCCTGTCCGCCGAACAAGTTCTTTGGCAGGCGGGCGCTTTGCACTTTTCCCGATTGTAGCGACTGCTTCAGAACTACTTCGGGATCCCGAAGTTATACTTTCCTGAGTTGCTTCATTCGGGAGAGTTTTTCGCTCATAACCTTATTTATCCCATCACCACCTTTATCCTATGCACCTTGTTAGGTGCTTGTGGAATTATTAAGTTTGAGCGCTGATATTTGCCGTTAATGGTTATGCTCTTTACTCCAGAGGATACGTATTTTGGATTCTCCACCTCTATTAGGTAGGTAGCATTCCTAAAG
>VGKN01000021.1 GCA_016867055.1 Candidatus Omnitrophota bacterium | reverse complement strand
TTATCAGAAGGGACATCAATACCAGATACCACAGCCACCACACAGGCTATAACATCTTATACAACTATACCTACACAACCACCATTAGGAGCTGTTGTAACTGCTGAATACTTAAAAGAAACCCCAGCAGAGCATCCCCTAACCACACTACCTGTACCAGGATATACACTTACCGAAACACCAGCACCACTGGGAACTGTTGTAACCACTCCATACCTAACAGAACCTTCAGCAGGTCAACCAGCAGCTACTCTACCCATACCATCTGCATCATCTTCTTATGTGGCTACTCAAACAGAACTAACTACACATATTGCTGGAACGACTGCACAAGTATCTCCTTCACCAAATCAACAAGCTGTAGCTGATCTATCACTTTATGAAGCTACTTCAGCAACAAGCATCCAAACCGCCGAACAACAAGTCATAGCTGTAGCGCCTTTAACAGGGGCGTTATTTGCTTCAAACACACCCACGCAGGATTTTGCAACCACTCTATCAGAGGCATCATTAACAACTGCTCAAGTCTCAAGTTATGAAACATTTTCACCGCTACAAATTGCACAACCTTCTAACCTAACTGTAGCTGTGATATCAGCTAGGGCAGTTATGCCCTCTAGTGAAACTCCTGCACCAGTAGCTGGATTATCTACCATAGTACCAATGCCTAATCAGACAGGAACAGCAGGACAATCAGCTATAACGATGACATCAGCCTTTAAACCAACACTCCAAAGTCAAGGAGATTCTGGCGCCGCTGTTAAAGTTACAGGAGAGGTTGCATCTAAAGTAGCACCTGCCCAGCCACCGCCAGTATCTCCTACAGGGATAGTAACGAGGTTAGAAGGAACAAATACTCCTATTGATAGAGTCTTATCAGAAGCAATTGACGAAGCCATAAATACAGTCGGGCCGAACTTAGTGAAGGTTTTTGAAGAGGTAAACAGGCGATTGGGTGCTACCCTGCCTGAATTTAGTGAGTTTTCATTGATGGAATTCCTGGATATACTTCAAAGAGGTTACTTAACCTCCCCGCAGAGAGTTAGCCCATTTAGCCAATTTTTAGTGGTTTTATCAGGTGGTTTTTTATTTATCACCAATGAGACAACAAGGAAAAATATATATCTGGCTTTAAGAGAAGCCCGCTCTATCCGTAGCGACGCATTAGAGATAATGCGTCAAGCTCGCTATCCCGGCTGGCAGGATGTAAGATTAAATCAGTTTAAAGATATTGTTCAAAACATTAAAGATGCTGATGCGACATTAAAAGATTTAGATACGGATAACGTGTGGGCTATAATCAGTTCCACTGAATTTAATTTCAGGAGGGCAGAGGACTTAAAAAAAGCAATTGAGGAGGCAATAAATGAGGTAGGACCACGACTGGATGAAATTATAAAGGTATTAGAGAGTAAGGTACCTTGGGCAGAGCCTTGGCTTAGGGACATTTCAGCAGGTTGGCGAGCTCCGATACTTCTTCTTTGGGAAAAATATTATTACGCATTGCAAGACTTATCAGTAGTTTACTTAGAGAACACCAAGCTTATCTTAAACGGCCCAGTAAGGTGGAGGATTCTCACAGCCTTAGAACAGGCCCGCTCTATCCGTAGTGATGCCTTAGAGATAATGCGTAAATTCCCCTATCCCGGATGGAAGGATATAACATTAGAGCAGTTTAGAGAGATTATTGAGCACCTCAGTAAAAATCCTGGGGAATTTAAAACCAAATTGACCAGAATAGATAATACTAACAGATGGCAACAAATTAAGCATATTGAGGTTAATCGCGATAGAGCAAAGGTCCTCTATCAAGTAATTGACCAGATTGTAGATGAGGTAGGGCCTAATATAGATAGGGTATTGGAAGAACTAAAGAAACTAAAGAAGAGACAACCCTCTGCTATGCCGTGGCTAAAGGGTCTTTCCCCCAGTTTATTATGCAGCGTTATTAATTCAATTAGGCATTCTTATATTTTATCGGCGAGCCATCACTTTGTTATCAACGGAAAAATATGTAATCGCGTCCTTAAGACGTTAGAAGAGGCACACTCTATTCGTAGTGATGCCTTAGAGATAATGCGTAAATCTCCCTATCCCGGCTGGCAGAATATAACGTTAGAGGAGTTTAATAAAATTATAAATATCATAAGGCGTTTTAAAGCACAGGAATTATCCGAAATAGACTCTAAGAATATCTGGGCGTGGATAGTTGAGCTTGCGGATAATGAGGATAGACTACCTACCCAGAGCGAGATTTGCCTACATTTTTCTATAAGGAAGGAATATCTGCGACGTGTTATACCCGTTATTCAAGAATTGAAAAATGTAAGTGGAGCATGGACCCCGGAGTTTATTCTTTTACACAAAGATGGTATCTTAACAGGAGATTTGTATTCGTTAGATACTGGCTATGGTATCTCTGGCTTACTTTTTAGGGAGGCGAGGAGCTTAAAAGGCGCTGGCAAATATTTAGAAGCTATAAGATATTTTGAGCTTGCTGCAGAGTTAAGCAGGGCGAAAAAAGATAAAGATGCAGAAGCAAAGGCCATTTGGCAGATAGGTTATTGTTATGAAGAGTTATATAAAATGACCTATCGGAAATTAGTTGATGATTATTTTACGACTTCAGAAGATCCGCGTATAAAGGGAAAACGCCAGAGCGTTGACTGGTATGAACTATATCCATATATCTCTGAACTGATAGATAGAAATCCTCCTGAAGAATTAGAGGAATATCGCCGCAGAGGAATAATGCATTATAGAAAGGCAGCAAGATTAAATCTTAAACTTAGGAATTATGATGAGATATCCTATTGTGTTAGTGATTTAACCTGGCTTTCGTTAGGCGTAGTTTCATATAGAAGAGAACCGGCGACAGAGGATAATATAACAAGAATAGCACACTTATTTTTGGGAGAGCTCAGTTTATTAGACCCGACGCTACCGAGAAGTTTCCGTGAGGATTTGTTATTGTATACTTGGTTTCAGACGTTGGGTGTAATAAATTTTGATAATCAGTTTTTTGGAACTTATTGTCAGGATATCTATATTAAAGCTAAATCCAAAGATGATATAATGCAATTTGTTTCGGAGAAAGTCAACAAAATGCGAGCAGGCGGACTTGAGAGTTTATTGCCTGCTCGCGCTCTTGACGAGACGATAAATAAAGCCACTCTATCAAAAATAGAAAGTGCGATAAATTTGTTACAGTTTGCCCTGGATGTGATTACAGAAGAAAGAGAATCTGCAACAGCTGAATGGATTGAATTTAAAGATTTGACTGAGAAGGATGTCCGAAGGCGACTTGAAGAGACAAGGAAAGAGGCTGATGGGATAATAGATAATATTGGAAATAACTATGGAGAACAAGCCGCCGCTAATATAAGGAGCATATTAAAAAGTATTAGAACAAAGATTGGAGAGGATGATTATAATACCTTTGTGTTAAACAGGGAACACGGCCTTATCCATGCCTTAAGGGTATGTAAAAGAGCCTTGGATTATGCCAGGGCGGAAGCCGTAAATGACCAGGCTGTGAATACATATGTTTTAATAGCCGCCTCTCTATGTCACGACCTTACCTCCGGTATAGTTAGGGAAGGGCATAATATTACCGCGGTGACAATAGCAAGGGCATTATTTGAGGGGAATAGAGGAGAAGATGTAGCGCGAATTATTAAATGCATTAGGCGCCATCGCGGCCAAGATTATGAAAAGCCTGCGGCTATAGAAGAAAAAATACTTGTTGATGCGGATGAGGTTGAGGGATTGGATTTTGACAGGATTCTTTTAGAAAATGAGAAAAGGAGCAGGACTTTTTATAAGCCGGGTAGATCTTTACTATATAGAATAGCCACGCTAATTTTAGCAAAACGCTCTAATGGCGAAGGAATATGGGAACACGAAACAAAGTCTGCGGATACGCTTCAGTTTCTATTGTTTCTATTATTTAATCGCACTGACCCGGCATATTACTATACAAAGGGGGCAAGACAAGAGGTAGATAACCCTGAGTTTAGGAGTGCTATAGAAAGAAGAATTATTGAGGAAGCCCAAAGGCACGGCTTAACCCCCCCAGAGCTTCAGGAGGTTCAATACACCATTGAATATTGCAAATGTCATTTACCGCATCTTAAATTTATGGAAGAAAAACCTTCCCTTGTTTCCAGAACCTCTTTAGCTGAAGCATTGATGCAAAAGATAATTTTAGAAGAAGCTGCACCGAGAGAACCCGTCTATGAAGAAGCGGATGAGATACTTCAAGAGGCATTTAAAGGTGGGTTTAACATTAAAGAAAAAGATTTTTATAACGGTGTTGAGCTTATGGAGATGAAGCTTGAAAATCCGGAAGATTTATCGCTTAATGGTGAACTTAATAGATATCTTAGAGAGCATGTTAGAATTGATAAATCTATGGTTTATGCAGGGATGGCTTATGCCTTAGGCATGTTAGCCAAAAATGTATTCCCGGATATGCCTGATTTAGCCTTAGCCTATGCAAGAAAATTTTTAAGCTTGCTTGATAGTGGCATTAGTCTCGATGAAGCCGAGGCGAGTTTAAAAGCCAGTGTCATCGCTGCTTCTAAAAGCCAAGATATAACCCTCCAGGGCCAATTCATTAGTTCAGCGAGAATCATTAAATTAGCCAAGGGTTTATGGCAGGTAGCAGTTATATCGTTTATCCTTAGTCTGATAATCACTGTTGTTACGACCGTTGTCTTTCACTCTACATTAGGTGTAGTTATAGACATTAGATTTGGTCTTGCTAAATTTCTTACCCTATTAGTGACATTAAGTGGTATCCTCTGGATATTTGGTGAAGTATTAAGGCGAATTGGACAGGGGAGGGGAAAGGGAAGAGAAGAGGTATTTGTTGAATATCCTGTTGTGTTTGGTCAGGTCCCGCAAGGAGCCGTAAAATCGGGTAGCATTTTGCCAGTGGCAGCGTATTTTAAAGGTCTTATCTATATTGATTATCCTGCAATAGAAAAATTCTTTAATTCAAATTTCCTGCTTAAATTGATATTGCCTGTGGGTATTCCTGCTATTGTTTTATTATGCTTAGTTCACGAGGGTATGCACTATTTAACTAATAAGGTTATTTCAAATAATATATGGAAAACCAATTTTAGATTGAGCGGCGACGCCAAGGAAACAATAGCGGATTATTTAGTGGTGATAGGGTTAATTAGTCTATTATGGTTTCTTATACCTTGGGGGATTGTTAATAACAAAGCCTTAGCAGGAGCCTTGACTGTTCTAATTTTGTTATTGCCTTCCGGTATTATGGGGATATTGCATAGAAAAAATTTTCAGTCAATACTACCAGTAATAGTTACTTTAATTATGACTTTTTTGGTAATAGCAGGATATTTTGTCTTATTTGGCTATCTTAATATTTTTATTAGTTCTTGTTTAAGTGTATTTGGCGGCGCAGTTGGGCTTAACATTTTATACAGTTCAGCGCTTGAGAAGGTATTGGTTGTTTTACTCTCTACAGCGGTCATTTTAATAGAAAAAATAAGATTCCCCGGCGAACTACCTAAGCAAAGAACCTCAATATTGCGCTCAATAAAGAGTTTTGTGTTAAATTTTGTATTTCTTGCAATAGTGTATTTTTCAATAAAAGATTACACATACATGCCTGAACTTTTTCATTTAGCGCGATTTGCCTTTGTCTATTTCTCATTTAGATTCACCCTTGATGCTGCAGTAACCATTTTTACCTTACGCAGGGCTTATAAAAACCGGGAAAGATTCACCGAGGCTCTAGGGAGATATAAATCTTTGGAGCAATGGCATTACTATACAGATAACATTAGATTCCGTCTCATCTCAATGTTACCCGAATTTTTAAAGGGGCGGGTTAAAAGGTTGTTAATGAGATATTTTGATATAAATCAAGTTGCGCTCGCCTTAAAGGATACATTACAAGAACTCCCTGACGCAGGAATATCCGCTTATGTAAACCGATTCTTAGCCAATAACTTTAGAACTCCTATGAGGATAGCGGTATATGCTATATTGGGAATCGGGGGTGCGGTTTCTTTCTATTATATGGTTTGGCAATCTCAAGTGTTTATTTATCAACTTGTTAGTGCCGTAGGTATTATCTTTTATATACTCTTAATACTTTTATTTATTCTTAAGCCATGGCAGCAAATATTGTCAAACAATTTTGTTTACGCAACCGAACTTGGTTATCTATCTACTATCAACTTACAAGGCGTTAGTAAGGAAAAAGAATCTACATTGAGAGAAATGTTCTTATATTTAATTATTTTTGTAGATAGAAAATACAGAGAAGGATACCTCGATAATGGGGCTGATAATATGTTATGGCGAAGGAGCCATGAATTAAGAATAAGCCATGAGGCGGGCATGGCAAGGATTTTAGGTGAGGCAGGTATTGAGTTACCCGAGGCATACGTAGTTGATTTTCTGCACGATTTAGCCGAGGAGGGGCTTTTAGATATAGATGAGATTAAAGAGGGCTTATTGAGACTTAAGCCAAGAAAAGGCGCCCGGCCTTTAAATATTGATTTGGATTTGGTAACAGAGGCAGTTAAGCTTCTGACTATTGCCGAGGATTCGCAATTGAGTAAGGATGAGAAGGATATAAAAGTCCTTGCCGGGATTTATGAGGCCTTAAGGGAAGAAAGAACCTATAGACCTGCCTTGGTTGCCTTAGCGGTAAAGCTTGCTGACCGCCTGCAGAATTTTGAGACATTTGAGACCTATAATGAAGAGGGAAAAGTAAGAAATTTAAACGGGGCAGTCAGTCTTCTTAATATTACCGGCATTGTAGCCAGATGCCGCTTACCCGAGGCTTTAATATCTAATAAAAGCTTTATTTTATTGCATGGTTTTCTGCGCAAAAGGGTAATAGAACTAAATAATGAAGAAGGGCTCATTGCAAAAGAAAAGATTGAGGGTATGGTTGACCCTGAGAATGATTTTCCTGGGAGTGTTCTTAATGACTACTTTAAGCCAGAAGGTAGAGGAAAGCCCGCAAAAGAACTAATGGATTTACAAGAAATGGCAAAGGTAGGCGAAGACAGGTGCAAGGATTTGGGGATATCTGCTGAAGATGAATTAAAAAGAACGCCCGGAATTAAAGCAATTGAAATTTTTAAACAGGCTGTTGGTTTGGGGTGGGTCAGTTTTGTAGGTTCGGACATATGGATAAAAAAGCAGCTCACAAGAGAAAGAAAGGGTCCAATAGCCTTAGCTACCTGGGCTATGGAAGTTGCCCTATATGACAACGATGAATTACATAATAGATTAGAGCACATTGCTCGTTTAAGTCGGTATTTGGCTTTGCATGAGTTTAAAGAACGACCTTTCAAACAGCGCTGTATGTTATATGAAACTGCCTTAAGGACAATGGCTCAAATTGAAGGTAGTTTGACAGGCGAAGAGTATAAATTACAACGGGGAATGTTATATTATCATCAGGCACGAGCCCTCTGGAATCTACATATATTATTATGCACTCAAGATGTGCCTTTAGCTATGGCAAGGTTAAGCGACGCAAAATTGAAAATTGTAGAGGCGCAAAGACTTCTTCCGGATGCGCCAGAAGTTGCTGTTTTGGCAACTATAATTGAGTTTTCTACAAATGGCGTTCCGGATATGAGTAAATTACCCGCATTAGAAGCTATGTTAACTAATCTTGAAAGCGGTCAAGGTGTGGTTGGTTTAACTTCAAGTGACGAACAATATGCAGTTTTGGTGACCCTTGGAATGGCGTTGACTGAGAGCGGTGGATACGAAGCCGCCCATGGGTATTTTGATAAGGCAAATGCACTCTGCCAAAGAGAAGGCTATATGCACTATGGCAGGGCGTGGCTATTTAGGCAGATGGGTGATTTATATAAAAGGGAGGGTAATTGGCAGAAGACATCTGATACCTATGCCGATGCCATAGAAAATACATCAGATGCTAAACAGCAGCCAGAAAGTTACAATCTGTGGGATATCTTAGATAAGACCTTACAGGCATGGCAAGAGGATTCTAAAGAGCCATGGCGGGTATGTAGACACGCTGAATCTATCTACAGAAGGCTTGGCAAGAGTGAAGAGGTAAGCACGTGGCGCGACAGAAGGCGCGAAGCGCTTCTTAATAGTCTTAGAAATTATTTAACCGAGCCAGAATATAGTAAGATCAAGGCTCTTTTAATATATACTACAGTTCAATCTGATAAGCCAATGGATAACTTAGAAAATCTTATTGGTTGGCTAAGGGAGGAATCGGTATCTAAGGTAGCGTCTGGCTTGGAGCTTTATCTTGTTGTGGCTGTGGTCTGTTGCTGGCATTTATTAGGACAAGGACAGAGGGTCCCTGTAGCTATTAAAAGCCTAATAGATGCGGGCTTTAAGGAAAATGAATATCAACGGGTGAGGGCATTGTTTAATAGCGCCAATGAGATTGGTATATATATACTCGCTGAAGACCCATTTGAATATAGCGAGGGATTCAAGATGTGGGCCACTCACCTTTTGCTCATTGCGTCCTGCGCATCTGAGGATTGGGAAAAACGTAAAATTAGAGAGGAATTTGCAACAACCTATGGCAGGCTTGGTTTTGCGCGAGAAAATATTAAGGCAAATATTCGGGAAATACAGAGAATAGATTCAAGATTAACCGTTCTTCAGGGAGTATTAGATAATATAGACAATGCTACACTATTTTCAATTTATAAGGACTTGGAGAACCTTCAATATCTCAATAGCTCTGAATATCCGATTCTACAAGGCATAATCGGGGATTTTAAATTATTAGAACAAAGAATTATACTTGCAATAATGATTAGACATTTAAATGAGGATTTAAGAAAACAATCTATTTATCCGCTTATGCCTGACGATGTCCAACAACAATTATCGGAATGGATTAGCTTTGCAGATAGGCCTTTTGCGGAGAGCGCCGAAATATTAAGTCAATGGAGCGAACATCCTGAGAGCGCACCTGTTAGCGAATCTATTGCGGGTTGCGTAATCTTAACCTTTGCAGTGCAATTTTCTTCTTTAAAATCCAAGGATTTTGACAATGCTCGATTGTTGCTTTTTGGATTAATAACAGCAAGGAATGTTCATTTAGCAGAAACTGCCGCTTTTTTGGAATCTCTTGAGCCTGATTTTACTACACCACAGGGTATAAGAAGGGTAGTTCGTATGTCTAAAGAGCTCTCACCGGAAGCACCCCAACAGCAAGATTACATTAACGGCTTATTGGCTAATGTGGCTATAAAAAGAGGAAACGTTGTAAGGTGGTTCCAAACAGATGCGCTTACCGCTTTGGTAAGGGTTATTGAGTATGTAGGTCCTACTAAGCCAGAATGGGTTGCACCTGCTATAGAATATCTATTAGACCAGTTATCCATTCCGGGTATATCTTCCGATGAAAAGATAATAATTATATCGCGACTTAGACGTATAGGCGCAGTTCTTAAAAAAAATGAAAGCATTGTAAGACAAATCTGTGATGGGTTAGTAGGATATGCAGATACTATCATATCAGGGTCATATTTTAGCGATGCAGAAGTATTGATACTTCTAGACATAAGCGAAGCATTAGGAAAATTAGGTAAAGGCGTAGAATTTACTCAAGACGTAGACACCCTAATTTACGCATTAGATATTATTTATAGAGCCCAAGATGAAGCAGATTATACAGCAAAGACTAAACACTTACTTGCGCAACCCGAGAGCGCTTTAAAACATTCAGCCATTAGATTTCTTATAACTTATGCAGAAATTATGGCAGGGATTGAAGATCTGCAGGAAAGAGATAAAAAATTATCACAAAAAAAGGGTGAAAGATTGTTAGAGTTACTTAATGTTACATCTACTGCTAAGCCACCAACCGCTATGAAGTTATTCGGTCTTGATATACCTGACGAAGAGCTAAGGGCATTATTTAAGGAATTGTATGATAAATATAGCTCTACCCCAGTTATTGAGGTAGATTTGCTTGATAGCCAGAAACAGATAATCTTAACCACCCTTAATAATATCCCCGACGCAGCCCAGCAGGCAGGTTTAACAGGCGCCCTTAAAGACTTAGGCCTGTCTGTGGATATACTTAAAGAAGGCTTCGCTAATCTGACCTTAGATAAAGAGATAATAATAGATGGCAAGCCCTATAAATTAAACATACACTTTAGGGATGGACCGTATGAGGTTAAGGGCATAAGCTTTCCTGCCTTTGGTTATCGCGATGAAGCTAAAAAAGAGCTCCATCTCTTTGTAAACCAGCCCCCCGACGCCCCTTACCCACAAGACGCATTAGGCATTTTCCACGAGGTCTTAGAACACATAGTCTTAGCCAATAGCCCGGATGAAAATGTAAGAAATAATTCCCACACCATAGCCGCAGTCTTAGAAGGTATATTTAGCGAGAATATGCTTTCTCCAAGGGCAACAGCTCAAATCCTTACAATGACCAACGCACAATGGGAAAGTTTTGTTGCAAAATATGATGATGTCTTAAAAGAAATAGATTCTAAATTCCCTGCATCCCCTGCATCTCAATATCCAAATTTAAATAGATACATAAAAGAGTTTGCCGGGGTTATGCATAAGGAAATAGGACTTGCTAAGGTTTCCAAGACCATATCCTGCTTGTGCGAAACTGAGGATTTTAATTCTGCCTGCGAACTTGCTTTGGCGATAGCCCATCTACTGCAAGATAAAACCATAGACCCGCTTGATGTATGCGAATCATTAGTCTCGACAGTGGCAGTGGTTGGAATGGAAAAATTCCAGTTAATCAAGGTCTATTTACTCTATGGAGAAGAAGACTCAGAATATCTCCAAGCGGCAAAGGAAGCCTTAAAGACTGCACTAACCCCAACTACTACCAAGGCTAAGCCGCCTGTGGCGACACGTAACATGCTTAGGTGGGCGGTATCTTTGGGGTTATGCATTTGGCTGGTTAGTCTTATTTTAAGCAAGGTCCTTACCATTAACGGGGGTCAAACCCTTCTAATTGGCATTCCTGCCTGGTTGAGTTATTTGCTAACCGCTCCAATTGGTTCAATAATCGTTGTATTAACTATAGTTATCCATGAGCTTGGGCATCAAATAACAGGCCAACTGAGCGGTGCCCATGTAGAATGGCGAGGGTATTTATCCAATCCATTACATTACTTAGATGTGCCAACGTGGTATCCTAACTTTACGTTAGGTTATTTGCATCTCGAATATGAAGGAGGTTCTAACCTGTTACAAAGGACTGCTCTTCATCTCGGCGGAATGTTATTTAATCTGGCGTTCTATCTTTTTGTAGGGATACCTGTTATCTTGGCTCTTCCAGCCCCGCTTAATCATGTTGTGGCTTACGCATTAACAGGTGTGAGCTTTGCGTTCATTCTGATTTCGGACGATCTTGTATATGTTGTATACCCCTGGGTGGAAAATCAATTGGTTAGGCGCATCAAACAGTATGTAGAAAAACCTGCCCTGGCGCACGATGAAGATGTCCTTATTTTCCCCACCGCCCATAGAACATACTATCTCTTCGCCGACAAAGATATATTGGTAGCCAAGGAACAGGACACAGATTCGCCCTATCTTTTCTTATATCCGGACAGGCCGGGGCAGTGGGAGCACCTTGTATTATTACTTGCGGTTTATGGGAATCTTCGGGATGAACTTAAGGCGAGGGGGCATAAATATAGACAGTGGGAGAGGTTTAATAAGGACTGGGGAATAAGCGGTTTAGTATCGGAAGAGGCTGTAAAATTAGAGACCGCCGCCGTGTCAATACCTGCTGATTTATCTAGCGAGGTTAGTTCGCCAATTGCCTTAGCCATCTCAGAATTACGCAACGGAAAGAGCTGTGTGTTTGTACCGATAGTGTCGCCGCTTAGCCAAGCAGATAAATTTGCACTCTACCAATTAAGCGTTGAGCTAAAAGCCGAGATCGGAGTCTTCTACCCAGTTCTGACGATAGGTTCAAATCCTGTTATGGGGATTCAGCGGGGGGCTTTGCGAGAAACAGGTAGCCTAGAGCCAAGATTTTGGTATAGGTCGGTATTTCATACACATCCTCAAGACCAACATCCAGATCCCTCGCTTCAAGAT
>VGKN01000020.1 GCA_016867055.1 Candidatus Omnitrophota bacterium | reverse complement strand
ACACCAATATTTATCATTGCTTCTAAGGCTATCATAGAGATAATACCGAGTCCAAGGAGTTGACTAAACCGATCAGAGGAATTCAAAATTATCTTGGTTGCGCAAAGAATAAAAAGGACAAAGAGCAAAATAATTGTGGCTGAGCCAATAAAACCAAGTTCTTCGCCGATTATTGAGAAGATAAAATCTGTGTGTGCGGCCGGTAGGTATAAAAGCTTCTGCCTGCTTTTTCCAAGACCCACCCCAAATAATCCTCCTGAGCCTAAGGCTATGAAGGATTGTATAATCTGAAACCCTATGCCCTTTGGGTCCTCCCAAGGGTTTAAAAAGGCAAATATCCTCTTTCGTCTATAGGCTACATTAAATACCAAGGCATACAGCACAGGCAAACTGCTTAGAACAACAGGAAAGATATGAATCAATTTTATACCTGCTACAAAAAACATTATGAATACTATTAACGTAATTGCTATGGCTGTTCCTAAGTCTGGTTGAAGTAGAACAAGTCCAACACAACAACCCAATATAAACATAGGCGGAATAAAACCGTACAAAAAATTTCTAAGTCTTTCCTGCCTTCTCGAAAGGGCATCAGCCATATAAACAATCACAGAAAACTTTGCAAACTCTGAGGGTTGAAAACTTAACATACCCAATCTAAACCAACGCTTTGCACCTCCAATCTCTCTGCCTATATGCGGAATTAACACAAGGATCAGCAGGAAAAATGAAATTACAAGGAAAACCCTTGAATGCTTCTGGAAAAATCTATAATCTACACTCATAATAACCAACGATATAATGAAACCTAAAACCAAATAAACAAGATGTCTTTTAAAAAAAAAGGCGCTATCCTTATACCTCTCCAAACCATAAGAGGAACTTGCGCTATAAATCATCACAACCCCTAAACAAATTAAAATTAGTGTTATCGCAAACAACAACAGTCTATTCCTTCTCATATGAATTTTTGATACCAAATATAAGTTTTTTGAAAATGTTTCCTCTTTCTTCAAAATTCTTAAACATATCAAAACTTGCGCACATAGGCGAAAGCATCACGCAATCCCCTACCAAGGCCTTTCGCCTTGCAATCAAAACCGCCTCTTTAATAGAACTGGCAAAGGTAAACGGAACAAAACCCCTTAGGTTCTTTGCTATCTTCTCCTTTGCCTCGCCAATAAGTATTACGTGTCTTAGTTTATTATCAAAAGCCGTTTTAAGGACGGTAAAATCGCTTCCCTTGTCCCTTCCGCCTGCTATCAATACAACCTTTTCTTCGCAACTATTTATTGCCTTAAGGGTTGAATCAACGGTAGTGGATTTTGAATCATTTATATATTTCACTCCTCCAAGAGTATCTACCAATTCAAATCTGTGTTCAAGCCCTTCAAAATCTGCTACGCTCTTTCTAATTGAAGTGGGAGATACTTCATATAAGGCAGTAGCCACAATGGCTGCTAAAATATTTTCTAAATTATGCTCTCCTTTAAGTCTGGTTTCAGAAGCGCCGAACATCTCTTTGATAGAACCATTTAAAGAGATATAAAATTTATTGGCTTTAATATATGCCCCCCTTACCTTGTTTTTCCTGCTAAAATAATAGAGATTTGAATTTATTCTGTCTTTTATTGAATGTAAATTTTTATCTTCGTAGTTCAAGATTACAAAATCCTTTTTAGACTGGTTCTTGAAAATGTTACACTTCGCATCAAGGTACTGATTCATATTATTGTGCCAATCAAGATGATTCTGCGATATATTTAGTAAAAGGGCGATATGGGGTTTAAAATCCTTCACAAATGCCAACTGGAAGGAACTGGTCTCTAAAACTACAATATCATTTTCGGTAATATTGGGTACCTTTTCAATGAAAGGGGTGCCAATATTTCCACAGACTATTGCATTTTTATTTGCATCAGCAAGAATCTTTCCTATTAGCGCTGTGACTGTGGACTTTCCGTTTGTGCCCGTCACAGCAATTATTGGTGCCTTACAGAACTGATAAGCAAGTTCAATCTCGCTTATAATCTCAATATTTTCTTGCCTTGCCCACAAAAGGGGTTTGGAATTTAGTTTTACCCCTGGGCTTGTTACAATAAGGTCACTACCCTTTATAAAATTTTTGGTATGCTTGCCTATTTCAACCTCTATATCCCTCTTCAGTAATAATGCTGCAATTTTTTTAATATCCCTTGATAAGGTATTCTCGGTAACCCTGATTTTACTTAAACCACATTTCCTAAGAAATAAGGTGCTACTTATCCCTGTCTTTCCTAAACCTACAACAGTTATCTTCTTTCTCTTTAAATCCATCCTATCTTAATTTTAACGTTGAGAGGCTAAATAATACTAAAATAGCAGCAACTATCCAGAATCTTATTGTTACCTTTGACTCCTCCCAGCCTTTTAATTGGAAATGATGATGAAGGGGTGCCATTAAAAAAACTCTTTTCTTACGCAACTTAAAAGAGGAGGTCTGCAGAATAACTGAAAGGGCTTCAAATACAAATATACCTCCTACTAACACAAGAACCAACTCCTTTTTTATAAATACAGCCACTGTCCCAATAGCTCCACCTAAGGCGACTGAACCCGTATCTCCCATAAAGATTGAAGCAGGATAACAATTATACCACAGAAATCCAAGCCCAGCTCCCACGATACTTGCGCAGAAAATTGCTAGTTCTCCTGAGCCCGGCACATAAAATATGTTTAAATATCTACTAAAATCCTTGTGGCCTGATACATAACTAAAACCACTGTATGCAAGCGCCACCATAACTGTGCAACCTATTGCAAGACCATCCAATCCATCTGTGAGATTAACCGCATTTGATGAACCCACAATTACCAATACCACGAAAGGAATAAACCAGACCCCCATATCAAAGGAGGCTTTTTTAAAGAAAGGGACATCAAGTGATTTATTTGTTTCAGGATTAATGTAAAGAAGAATGGCTATTATTAATCCTATAATTGTTTGACCTATCAGTTTTACAGAGGGTTTAAGACCAAGAGAACGTTTTTTCTTCAATTTAATAAAATCGTCCAAAAAACCTATACCGCCAAGACAAACGGTCGCAAAAAGGGTAAGTTGGATATATACATTTGTCAGATCTGCGCATAGAATAATTGAAAGTATCATAGATAATAAAATCAGAACTCCACCCATAGTAGGAGTGCCTTCTTTATTTCTTTGAAGTTCGTACAACCTTTTAACAGAATCCTCTCTTCTTATATTTTCACCTATTTTAAGGCCTTTTAATTTTTTAATGATAAGTGGTCCAAATATTATACTCAATAAAAAGGCGATCACGCTACATAAGGCAGACCTAAAGGTTATATATTTGAGTACATTAAATCCAAAGAAATATTCCCTCAGTGGGTATAGGAAGTGGTAAAGCAATTTATAACATCCTCCATTTTTGTCAACCTTGAGCCTTTAAACAAAATAATATCCCTCGGCTTTGCCTTTGTGTTTAAAATCTCAACCACTTCTTTTTTAGACCCAAGGTTGTATATATTCTCAGTATTCATTCCGGCTTCTTTTGCACCAAGTGCTATATATTTAGAAAATTTTCCTATTGTAAGTAAAAGATTTACTTTTTTGAAAGTTATATAATTTCCTATCTCCCTGTGTAATTGTTCGGCATGCCTTCCAAGTTCAAGCATATCTGAAAAAACCACTATTTTTCTATACCCATTAAAACTGGAAATCACATCTATTGCATTCCTAACTGAGAAGGGATTAGCATTATAGGTATCATCTATAACCAACATACCCCTGAAATTTAGAGTTTTCATTCTCATACTCAAGGGTTCAAATGATTCTAACGAGCTTTTCAATGAACTCACATCTAACCCCAATGCCTCTGCTGTGGCAATAGCTGCCAAGGCATTGTATACATTATGAATTCCTAATAACTTCAACGTAAATAAAGTCTTGCGATTAAGTCTAAAAGAAACTGTTTCCTTATTCATATTTATTTGCGAGGCATAAAAATCACATCTATCCTTTATGCCAAATGTAATTTTTTTAAATTTATATTTGTTTATAATTTTTTTGAGATTTGGGTCATCCCCATTAAGTATGGCTATGTCATCCTCATTTAAATTTTTTAAAAGTTCCTCCTTTGCTTTTAGAACCCCGTTAATATTCTTTATAAACTCAAGGTGGGCTAAGCCGATATTTGTTATTATACCTATTCTTGGACTTAGGATTTTTGTCAGATAGTCTATCTCTCCAAAATGATTCATACCGAGCTCTAACACCCCTGCTTCAAAGGTGTTATCTAATCTAAAAAGCGTGATTGGTAAACCTATATGATTATTTTTCGTTCCTTCATTTCTTAAAACCTTTAATTTTGTAGAGAGAAGATGAAATATCATATCCTTTACAGTGGTCTTGCCGCAGGTACCAGTAACTGCTATAAAAGGGATATCAAATCTTTTTCTGTAATATTTGGCTATTTCTCCAATTGCATTTATTGTATCATCTACTGCTATGAAAAATCTATCTTTATGACCTCCGTCTATATCTGTAATCCAACTCAACATTCCTTTCTTGAATATTATCCCACTTGCTCCTTTTGATAAGGCATCTTTTACAAAATTATGCCCATCAAATCTGTTCCCTTTTATTGCAATAAATAAATCACCTGCTTTAACCTCTCTTGAATCAAGAGATATAGAATCAATAAAAGAAACATCTCTTCCAAATACTAACTTGCCCCTGGTAGCAATTAAAATTTCTTTGATGGATAATGGTTCCATATCAAGCCTTATTTAAAAGTATACTCTCAACTACTTCCTTATCATCAAAATGTATGACCTTATCTTTTAAAACCTGATAAGTCTCATGGCCCTTGCCAGCTATTACTACGATATCGTCGTTTTTTGCAACGCGTAGCGCTTCTTTAATAGCACTATATCTATCTAAAATAACAGTATAGTTTCTAAAGTTGTCTATAAATCCGTTGCATATCTCGTTTGCTATTAATGTAGGCTCCTCAGATCTGGGATTATCATTGGTTATTATTACATAATCCGCGAATTCGGTTGCCACCCTTCCCATTAAAGGTCTCTTTGCTCTATCCCTATCTCCTCCGCAACCAAACACCACTATCAATCTCCCCCTTGTAAGAGGTTTTAGAATACCTAGTATATTCCTTAACGCATCATCGGTATGCGCATAGTCAATAAAAACCTTGAATGGCTGTCCATAAGAGAGTTCTTCAAGCCTCCCCTTGACACCCTCTAACGTTTCCACGCCCTTTTTTATATGCTCTTCTTCAATGCCAAAGAGAATACCGACGCCGATAGCTGCCATAATGTTATAAATATTATGTAATCCGATTAGCTTTGTCTTTATCTCAAATTTTCCATAAGGAGATAACACCTCAAAAATTGAACCGCCTATATCCATCTTATGTATTTTGGATTTAATATCCGAATCTGCCTTTATTCCATATGTTATGGGCTTGGTTTTTAAACTTTCCATAAGTCTTTTGCCATATTCATCATCTATATTTATAACCGCTCTTGCACCCTCTTCAAGTAAATTAAATAGCCTTGCCTTTGCCTCAAAATAGTCTTCAAAGGTTTTATGGTAGTCAAGGTGGTCCTGCGTAATATTCGTAAACACAGCTGAGGAGAACTTAATATTTCTTACCCTTTCTTGTTGAAGGGAATGGGATGATACCTCCATTACTACAAACTCTAACCCATCTCCCAGCATCTCTGATAGATATCCTTGAAGTTCTATAGCGCCCGGCGTGGTATTCACTGCAGGAATGGTTCTGTTACCGATTTTATAGTTTATTGTGCCGATAAGCCCGGTGCCGAAACCTGCCTGTTCAAAGATGTTGCTTATAAGATAACTTGTGGTGGTTTTCCCATTTGTTCCAGTTATTCCTACTATCTTTAAACGCCGAGAGGGATTCTCAAAGTATGCACAAGCGATGTCGCTTGCGACTTCCCTTTTATTTTCTACAATTATCTTGACTACCCCGCAAGGAGCAATAAAATCCTTATAACTTACAACAACCCTTGCTCCTCTATCAATTGCCTCTTGTATGAAATCATATCCGTCTAATCTTTCTCCTTTTAAGGCTAAAAATAAAAAACCCTCTCTTACATACTTTGAATTGTCGGAAATACCCTTTATGTCTATATCTACGTATCTGTCAGCGTTGTGGCCTATCTCCTTTAGTATTTTTTTTAATCTCATTTAATCTTCCAATGTTATAAGATCTTGATTCTTTTTTACAAAAATATTTTTTTGTTCTACCTTCAAATATTTTAGGGTATCACTGGCTATCCTTTGGAAAAGGGGTGCTGCTACAACCCCCCCATAATAAAAAGGATACGGTTCATCTATAACCACTGCTATAGCTATACGCGGGTTTTCAACCGGTGCAAAACCTATAAAGGAAGCCACAAATCTTCTATGGGAATAGGTGCCATTTGGTTCTACCTTTTGTGCAGTTCCTGTTTTACCCGCGGAACTAAAACCATCCAGTTTCGCCTTTTGACCTGTTCCTCTTTCAACCACACCCTTAAGTATAGCCTTCATTTTATTTGCTGTACTTTCACAGATTACTCTTCTAAGAGCGACGGGTTCCAATTTTTTTATCGTCTCGCCATTTGAATCCGTAATTTTTTTTATAATCATTGGTTTCATAAAAATTCCATTATTTGCTATTGTGGAAATGAGACAGGCTAATTGTAATGTTGTAACAGCAACCTCTTGACCTATAGGAATGGCAGCTATAGAGAGTTTTGACCATAAACGGTGAGCTCTTATAAAACCCCCTGCTTCACCCGGAAGCTCAATATTAGTCCTTGTGCCTATCCCATACAACTTTGAGTATCTGTAAAGTTTCTCTTGTCCAAGCCTCATAGCTACCTTAACCGTTCCAATATTGCTTGATTTCTCTATCACTTCCCTAAACTTAAGGTATCCATGTGGCGTATGGTCATGAAGTGTATGATTAGAAATCCCGAATTCTCCATTTTCGCAAAAAAAACTTTCCTCCAAATCAACAACATTTTCCTCTAACGCAGCCGAGGCAGTAACAACCTTAAATACCGAACCTGGTTCAAACATATCTGTGATTGCTCGATTACGCCTCCCATCCACAGAATAACGCTTACTGCTGTTGGGTTCAAATGTAGGTCTATTCGCAAGGGCTAAGATTTCACCTGTAGTAGGGTCCATAACAATAACAGAGACGCTCTTACATCTTGCCTCTTTATAAATCCTATCCAACTCCCTCTCTGTGAAGAACTGAATCATCTCGTCTATGGTTAATACTAAATTATATCCATCCAATGGCGGAATAAATTTATAGTCAAGGTGGACAACCTCCCGTTTTTTTGCATCTCTATTTATAATTTTTGTACCGTTTCTTCCTCTCAGGTATCTATCGTATGACAATTCAATCCCCTCTAATCCAATATTATCTGTCCCAACAAAACCAATTACATGGCTTGCAAGTTCACCCTTAGGATAAAATCTTTTCCCCTCTTTTATTGTATCAATATAATCTATCCTTAGGGTCTTTATTTTATAGGCAGTTATATCATCTACCTGCCTTTTAAGCCAGATAAAACCCTTATCCCTTGATAATCTATCAAGCAAAAAGTTCTTATCCAGCCTCAGTATAGGAACTAAAATATCCGATACATATTCCTTATCCTTTATCTCCCTTGGAACCGCATAGATTGAGTTCATATTAAGACTTATGGCTAATTCCCTTAAATTTCTGTCATAGATATTTCCTCTTTTGGCAGGTATTTCTATAGAGATAAGATGCTGTTTGGAGGCGAGTTTTTTAAAATAACCACTTTTTATAAGTTGCAAGAATATTAACTTTAAAAAAAGGAAGCAAAAAAAGATTAAAAAACCTAAAAGGACTAATAAGAGGCGGGCCCTTTGTGCATTTATGTACACAATAAGAAAAACCTTATATTTATAATGAGGTTATTATGATTTCATTTTGTAACGGGTTTAGCCTCTGCCTGAGTCTTAAGTGTAAATACTGAAGCAATCTGTCCTATAATTTTGCTAAACCCAGAATTTTTATTAACTATTTTATAAACCCTTGGTACACCTTGGGACTTGAGTATATATCTGTTTTCAAGTATAACAAAGCTATTTTTATTGAAAGCAAAATTTTTTTCTAATTGAGCGGGGCTACTAAGTATAAGGGTATTATATCTTAATAGCGCATTCTGGTCAAGAAGGGAAATATATTTTTTTTCTCTTCTGGAAACATCATAACTTAATTCTAAAAGTTCCACTTGTTGCCTTACATAAAAAAGTGAAATTAGAGTTATTAAAACTAAAAGCGAGGAAAATCTTCCCATCTTCATAAATCCTTTTTCTCTGATAATCTCTGCGCAACCCGCAATTTTGCGCTTCTTGAACTTGGATTTTGCATTATCTCATCGTGGGTAGGCTTTATGGGTTTCTTGGTTAATATCCTAATGATGCCCTTTTTTGAAAAATGATTATACGAATGTTTAACTATTCTATCTTCAAGAGAGTGAAACGATATTACACAAATCCTTCCGTCAGGATTTAACACTGTAATGGCTTCTTTTAACCCCTCCCTTAGATTTTCAAGTTCTGAATTTACAAATATCCTTATTGCCTGAAATGTCCTTGTGGCAGGATGAATCTTTCTATAAAAAGGTACGGCTTTTTTTATTATCTCTGCAAGTTGAAGGGTTGTTGAGATTCTATATTTTTGGCGCTCAAATTCAATACTCTCTGCGATTCTCCTTGAGAAACGTTCTTCTCCAAAAATTCGGATAATCTTTTCAATTTCTTCTTTCCTAAATTTATTTACCACGTCAAAGGCAGTTATGTTTAGATCTTTACTAAATCTCATATCAAGTGGACCCTCTAAGTTAAAACTGAAACCCCTTTCCCTTGAGTTGATATGAAATGAAGAAAATCCTAGGTCAAATAGAATACCGTCTACTCTGGTATTTAAATTTAACCTCTTTACTACCTTAGAAATATTTTTAAAATTTTCATTTATTAATGTGAAAGAGCTGTTAAACTCCTTTAAATTTTCTTCTGATATTTTTATTGCCTCTTTATCTATATCAAGCCCTATCAAAAATCCTCCCGGCAGAATTCTCTTCAAAATTTCCTTGGCATGCCCACCACATCCCACTGTGCAATCAACAATACGCCTCCCTGGTTTTGGCTGTAAAAATTCAATTGCCTCTTTGTGTAAAACAGGGATATGTGGTCTTTTATTTTCAATAATCCTAAAACCCCTTGATTCTTCTTATAAGACTATGTATCAAACAATCTTTCTGCGGTTTCCTCAAAGGTATCCCTTGAGGAATCGTAAAACTTTTTCCATTTATCCCTTGCCCATATTTCTATCCTATTTGATAACCCCACGATTATGACATCTCTTTGTATTGAGGCATATTCCTTTAGATATTGAGGTATTAGAACCCTACCTTGCCTATCGCAGGTAACCTCACAGGCACCTGAAAAATATAGACGGTTAAATCTTCTTGATTCTGCCTTGGTAAAGGGAAGGGTTTTAAATTTTTGTTCTTGAAGTCTCCATTCCTCCTCTGTAAATACAAAAAGACATCCATCCAGTCCTCTTGTGACAAAAAATTTCTCTGCATAATATTCCTTGAAGATTTCTCTCAATTTTGCAGGAATTATAAGTCTTCCCTTTCTATCAATCTTATGTTCATACTCACCGTAAAACATATTTCCTCTACTTTACTCTACTTTAAGCCACTTTACGCCAAAAGTATACACTATGCATACCACTTTGTCAATATTATTTTTAAATATGTAGGGTGAACCCTGCTCCACAGGTTGATGGTCCGACTTCACTCACCATGCCAAGCTTGTTGAGGCACACCCGTGGCTATGGGGAAGAACTCTTCGAGATAATCCCCTATTTCTCCTTGCCTTGACTGGCGGGGCTTCCTCGTGGGGCGGGGTGAATATTATTAAAATATAAATTTGATGAGGTTAAAAATTTATAAGAAACTAAAAATATAGGAAGATATTTTTGAGAAACTGTTTTTATGAGGAGGATTAGGACAAAATAACCGGTGAGGAGACTTTGTCAAAAATTATTTTTCTAAAATACAACCTTTGCATTTACCCCGCCCCTGCGTGCAGGAGTGGGGTTCACTTTCAAAGTCTTGATAACCTTTTGTAATATATAAGGTTTAAAAAAATGGGACGAATTATTGATGTCCAGTATATATCAACCTATATCCCTATAAATCCCTCTCGTTGACCACTATATCTGAGTTCAAGGAAATTTTTGAGTTTTCTACTTCTGGTAGGGTGTCTTAATTTTCTTAAGGCCTTGGCCTCTATTTGCCTAACCCTCTCTCTTGTCACGTTAAATATAGAACCCACCTCTTCCAATGTCCTTGGACAACCATCCTCTATTCCAAACCGCAATTTTAAAACCCTTTTTTCTCTATCTGTCAATGTATCCAATACAGATGTAATCTGTTCCTTCAGCATTGAATACGCCGTAGCACTCGCCGGTGATACTGCACGCTTATCCTCTATAAAATCACCTAAATGCGTATCTCCTTCATCGCCTATAGGCGTTTGAAGAGATATTGGTTCCTGCGCTATCTTCAGTATACCCCTCACCTTTTCAACATGTACTTTCATTGCGCCTGCAATCTCTTCTGGTGTTGGTTCCTTCCCTTTCTCTTGAACAAGTGCTCTTGAAACTCTTATCAGCTTATTTATCGTCTCGGTCATATGAACAGGGATTCTTATAGTTCTTGCTTGGTCAGCTATTGCCCTGGTTATGGCCTGCCTTATCCACCAAGTGGCATAGGTACTAAATTTATATCCCCGTCTATATTCAAATTTTTCAACCGCCTTCATTAATCCAATATTCCCTTCCTGGATTAAATCTAAAAATGAGAGTCCTCTATTTGTATATTTCTTTGCGATGCTAACAACTAATCTTAAATTAGCCTCTATAAGTTTTTTCTTTGCTTTATTAAACCCAAATTCAAGAGTTTTTATATTCTTAATCGTATCTTTTATTTTTGGATACGGCATATCAAACTCCGAAAGAACCTTCTTCTGTCTTTTTATTAGTTTAGTGATTTGGCCTCTGATTCTTCTGTACCTTAGCTTATCTATTTCTTTTTGCAATAGATCAAACTCATGCGCTTTTCCTTTTATGTCATCAGCAATATCTTGAATAACGGTTGGGTTTAAATTTAGGGAGTTTAAAAGTGGATAAAAATTTCCATTTTTGCGTATAGAGCGCAGCCTCTTAATAATCTTTAGAATCTTTTTAATTACTCTTTTCTTTTTTATTAAGCCGAATTCTTCATTTAGGATGTCCTCAAGATTTATTTTGTTTTTGACAATTTTATTTGCAAGATCTAAGACATATGAACGAGAGACCTTACATTGTAATATCGCTTCTCTAAATCTTAATTCTGCCTGCTCAATCTTCTGAGCAAGGTCTATCTCATCCTCCCTAGAAAGGAGAGGAATCTGCCCCATCTGTTTTAGATACATCTTGACGGGGTCCTCTAAACCAGCGGCTCTGGGTAATTGCTCAACCTCTTCTTCTATCTTTTCAACTTCTTCATAAGATGGTATCTTTTCAACTTCCTTAGCCTCCTGCGAATCAACTATCTGTATATTCTCATCTCCAAGCATCATAAGAACTTCATCTATCTCCTCTGAAGAAACCATATCATCTGGAAGGAGTTCATTAACCTCATCGTATGTAAGGCGACCTTTTTCTTTACCTATAGCAATTAATTTTTGAATATCCTTGTTTATCTTATGTTTTCTTTTTCTTCTCATAACCCTACCCTGCTCCATTGAATGGGGAAACATCCAAAATTACAAAAGTTCTTGTCTTTGCCTCTTCACCAGATTGTTATATTTACTCACAAGTTCAAACATCAGGCTTTCATTTTTAATTTCTTGAGCCAATTTTATCTTCTGCTGAATCTCCTTTAAAGTTTTTTTAAGATTATCCTGTTTTATCCATCTTATGCAATCAAATAGATTTTTTCTTTTGTCAGAGAGTTTATCAACCTCAAGTAAAACCTCGGATATTAAATCCCGTGTTGGCTCATCTTCGAACTGACAAAGTATATTGGATATCCTAGCAGTATCTTTAATCTCCATATTAAAAAGGGTTAAAATAACCCTTCTTATATTCGGCTCTCGAAAGTCATCTGCACAAAGAGAATTTTTTACTTCAGATAAGGCCTCTTTATCCTCTAATACGACCCCAAGAATTATGCGTTCTGCCTGTCTGGTATTCATAAGCACATTCTTTTTTAATATATTCTCAGGTTCATGCAGAGGTATATTTCTTATTTTCTTTAATTCGATAAG
>VGKN01000019.1 GCA_016867055.1 Candidatus Omnitrophota bacterium | reverse complement strand
TTTACAAGCAACTTTTGGAATCGGACCTCATGCCCATCCATTAGAATAGGAAGAACGGTTATCGGTGAAGAGGGGTGGTATAAATTCCACCCCTCTAAAAGACTGTGGGAGGAAAATCAAAATGAAGACAAGAGTTTTTTTAATTTTTAGCCTGGTGATTCTTTTTTTGGTCTCGCCTTTACCCCTAAGAGCAGAGGAAATGATAAAAATCGTTACTACCACTTCTGATTTAGCCTCAATAGCAAAAGAAATCGGCAAGGATAGGATACAAGTGAATAGCCTTTCTAAAGGAACACAAGACCCTCATTTTATAGAAGTGCGTCCTTCAATGGTGATGAAGTTAAAAGATGTAGATTTACTTATTTTAATCGGGATGGACTTAGATATATGGGTGCAGGCTTTAATCGATGCCTCTCGGAACCCTAAAATTAGTTATGGAAGATTGGGATATTTAGATGCTTCGATGGGCATTGAGAAATTAGATGTCCTTTTAGGAAAAGTTAATGCCTCGATGGGACACGTTCATCCTTATGGCAATCCCCATTACTGGCTTGATCCTTTGAATGCCAAGATAATCGCAGGTAATATTGCAGAAAGACTGTCGCAACTATCACCACAAAATGCATCTTTTTTTAATAATAATCTTATTAAATTTAATAAGAAAATAGACGAAAAGATGATTGAATGGAAAGCAAAACTCGCTCCTTTTAAAGGGCAAAAGATTGCTATCTATCATCGCAGTTGGTCTTACTTTGCTAATAGATTTGGCTTAGAAGTTGCCTGTGAACTTGAGCCAAAACCAGGGATACCGCCTTCGCCAGGCCATTTAAAAGAAGTTATCCATACAATAAAGCAACAGAATATCAAGGTAATCCTGATGGAGGTTTTTTACGATGAGAAACCAGCAAGGTTCGTTGCTGAACAGACAGGCGCTAAAGTGGGAATTGTGCCTAATTCAGTTGGCGGCACAAAAGAGGCAAAAGATTACTTTGACCTCATAGATACAATTGTAGATAAATTGGCGAAAGGCTTGGAAGGATGAAAAAGCTCGTTGAATTTAAAAATGCTAAACTGGGCTATGGCAGATTAGCGGTATTCGACTCCTTAAACCTTGATATATTTGAAGGAGATTTCTTGGGAATCATTGGGCCGAACGGCTCTGGCAAGACCGCACTCTTACGCAGCATAATTGGGCTGTTAAAGCCGCAAGCGGGACAGGTTATAAAGGACAAAAACTTGCGCTTTGGCTACTGCATGCAGAGGCAGTTTATTGATACCCTCTTTCCCTTTACTGTTTTTGAAATTGTGATGATGGCGCGGACTAAAGTCATTGGGTATTTACGAAAACCAAGCAGCATAGATAAGCAAAAAGTTTTAGAGGTCTTAGATATCACTGGCATTAGGGGGTTATCTAGAGAACGCTTTTATAATCTCTCCGGCGGTCAGAAGCAACGCACCATTATCGCCAGAGCCCTTGCACTTGAGCCTAATTTTTTAATCCTTGATGAGCCAACCACTGACTTAGATGTTAAAGCAGAGCGGGAAATATTAGAATTAATAAGAATGTTACATAAAGATGGGCATTTAACCATAGCTTTAGTAACCCATGAATTGAATGAGGTTATCAACTATGCCCAGAAGTTTATGTTTTTGAACCCCGCCCTTTCTTGCAGAGGAGAGATTCTTGAACAGAGAAAGGGCGGGGTGAATAAGAAGGCGCCTTATAAGATCTTCGAAAGAGACGAATTAAACGAAGGACTTCTTTCTGAAATTTTTGAAACACAAATAAATTTGAAAGAGATTGGTGGAAGAAAGATAGTTCTCTAAACCCCGCCCTTTCTTCCCTAAAGAATCTCTTTGACTTAAGAAAGGGCGGGGTAAAGGAATTCCCCAATGTTAGAAATCTTTAAAGAGCCCTTTGTGCAAACAGCCCTCTTAGGCGGCTTAATAACTGCCTGTCTTTGTGCTTACCTAGGAGTATTTGTCATATTAAAAAGGATTGTTTTTGTAGGGATAGCATTATCTCAAGTGGCAGCATTGGGTGTAGCGTTAGGTCTTTTTGTGGGAGTAAACCCAGAACTGACCGCATTTTTGTTGACTCTTGTAGGTATAATCTTATTTTGGTTTCCTTTTACTGAACGCAATATCTCCAGAGAAGCTTTTTTAGGATTTACTTATGCCTTTTGCGCTGCGACAGCCATCATTTTAATTGCCAAAAATCCTCTTGCCGAATCAAGGGGACTTAATCTTATTTCTGGGAATTTACTTTATACGAGTTGGGCTGATATAAATATTTTAGGAATGGTGTCTGTCTTAATTGTAACTTTACATGCCTTGTTCTTTAAAGAGTTTATTTTTGTTTCTTTTGATAGGGAAACCGCTTTAACCTGCGGGTTGAAGGCAAACCTTTTAGATTTCTTACTTTATTTAACCATCGGCATTGTGATTAGTTTATCTATGAAGATATGCGGAATAGTATTTGTATTTGCATCGTTGGTTATACCGGCGCTAACAGCTTTAGTTTTTGTTAAGCGGACCCCGGTAATATTTGCTGTTTCTTGTTTGGTTGCGGTATTATGTGTTATCTTGGGGATAAGTTTTTCTTATTTGTGGGATCTACCATCCAGCCCTATGATTGTAGTGTTATATAGTTTACTCTTTTTGCTTTTTTGGGGAGTAAAATTACTTATAACAAAGAAATGAAAAGGCTAATTTATTTAGTATTAATTGCAGGCTTAGCGATTATTTTGAGTTCCTGCGCCACCACACCTGTCAAACCCCCCACCATGCCTATTAAAGAAATATATCCTGCGTTAGCCCCCTCTGTTTTAAGACAGGATGTTTTTCATGTAGTAGCTCCCGGAGAGACGCTCTGGCGAATTAGTAAAATGTATGATGTCCCTATAAAGGATCTATCATTCGCGAATAATTTAAAGACAGAAACTTTAGAGAAAGGTCAGCGTCTTTTAATTCCTAATGCTGCGCCAATTGTGCCGGTTATCCCTTTGTATCCTTCTAAGAAATGGAAATACATTGTTATTCATCACAGCGCAACTGATGAAGGCAGTTCCTTGGACTTTGATAAGTTTCATCAAGGCAAAGGATGGGAGGGGATAGGCTATCATTTTGTAATTGATAACGGCACAAAAGAAAAACAGGATGGCCAGATTGAAGTTTCTCCTCGGTGGTTAAAACAGGAGAACGGCTCGCATTGTAAAGCAGGCGATATGAATGAGAGAGCAATTGGCATCTGTCTTGTTGGCAACTTTAATAAAGAAAGACTTTCGGATAAACAAATGGGCTCTCTGGTATATTTGGTTAATCTCTTAAAGAGACAGTATCGTATTCCCGTGAGGAATATTTTAGGTCACGGTCAAGTACGCGGAGCAAAGACAGAATGCCCGGGTCGTAATTTTCCTTGGGGGCAATTTAAAAAGCAGCTTAAGTAGTAAATTAAGAAAGAGTAAAAATGAGACCTTTTGTTAATAACTTGCTAATATCCTTTTCTTTTATACATAAAATCTGCCCTCTTTGTGTCATCTCCCGCAAATTCCCGCAGTCAAAGTTTGCCAAAGCAATTTTCCTCTGGAGCAGAATCTACCCTTGCTGTAATATCTATTTTACAGCCAAGAAAAGAAACCTTATTGAATAATTCCTTGATTTTTGCCAGATAATAATCATTTCTTTACACAAAAGAGATGATATATTCTCGTATATCTATTCTGTATATTCCTACCCTTTTTTGTGTTAAAATGATATTTTAAAAGGAGGCGGTATGGGCAATTTTAAAAAAGTGCCGGGTTAAAGGTAACACAACAGGCAAGGCTATCAAGGTTTTTCCTTATGGCAGCGAAGAATGGTTAAGATACGAACAAGTATTAGAGATATTAACTGAAGCAAGCAGGAAAAAATTAGAGGAATTACTCAATAAAAAGAAAGAACACAATGAACAAGTAAATACAATATTAGATGAAGCAGATAGAAGAATCATCCACAAGGCAGAAAAGAGGAGACTTAAAAGATATAATCTCTCGCAAGCAGCAAAGATACTTAATGTCCCAAGACAAACTTTATATTACTGGATGAAGAAGGGATGGGTTAAACCCTGGCGCGATTATAGACGGTATCCTGTTTTTACAGTTTTTGACATACAGAAAATCATTAAATGGCGTAATACAATAGAATTGTGCAAGGAAACCGTATGTTAGTAGGGATGACGATAATTTTTTGTAATACCTTAAATTGCAAAGAGATAAATTAAAAAAGCATTTTCCGTTTTACAGTTTTTTACACCCCTTATTAGATAGAAAAAATCGCCATAATATTCTGTTAAATAATAAGTTATGACAAAAAAGGTATTTATAAGGACTCTGGGCTGACCGATGGATGTGGCAAAGACGGACTATGGAGAGGATAGCAGAGGCTATTTTAAGATTAGATTAGGAAGAAAAATTTTCTTGACTTTTTTGACCTAATAGGTTATATTTGTCAATATGATAATTAAGCGTAATATCCTTAATAAGTTACAACAAGAATTAATCCAGCCGGAAATCCTTATTCTTCTGGGTCCTCGCCAAGTCGGTAAAACAACGCTCCTTAGGATGTTAGAAGATTATGCCAGACAAAAGGGGCTAAGAGTAGCTTTTTTTGATTTAGAGCAACCTCAGGTATTAGCTGATTTTAACCGTCCAGATAAAGAGATTGTGCAAATAATAAGCGAAGCAGGAGAGGTTGTTTTTATTGATGAATTCCAATATGTGCGTAATATCTCCAAGATATTAAAAGCTATTTTTGACTCCAGAAAGAAGATTAAGATTATCTGTTCCGGCTCATCTTCTTTAGAGATTCATAAACATCTGAAGGAGAGTCTGGCTGGTAGAAGATTCTTGTACCGTATTTACCCTCTAGAATATGCTGAAATTAAAAATAGCTATCCGGATTTTACATTTGAGGATTATCTGCGTTTTGGCGGTATGCCAGGTTTAACTCACACGGATTCTAGGGAAAGAAAACAGCAAATTTTAAATGAGCTTGTGGGAAGTTACATTCTAAAAGATATTAAATCTCTCATCAAAGAAGAAAATATCCGCGCCTTCAATCATCTTTTGTACCTTTTAGCTCAGAATCAGGGGTCGACAATTTCTGTGCATTCTCTAAGTGCTGAAGTGGGTTTGAGTTCCAAAGCCATCAATCGCTACTTTGATATTCTTGAACAGACTTACGTTAATTACCGCATCTACACTTATTCGAAAAACTTAGGGAATGAATTAAGAAAATCATGTAAGACTTATTTATATGATTTGGGTGTGAGGAATATGCTTTTGAGAGATTTTTCCGCTATTGATTCTCGGCCTGATAAAGGAGTTATTTTGGAATCGTTTGTGTTTTTGAGACTACAGGCCATGCTTACACCTAATATGGAAATTAAATTTTGGAGGACTAAAGACAGTGGGGAAGTTGACTTTATCCTCCTTAAAGACAGAAAACCCATTCCCATTGAAGTTAAAGGCAAGATGACTATGCCAGAGGTCCCTTCAGGTCTTAAAAGATTTCTTAACCGATATCCGGATGTCAAATTAGCTTATGTTATTAATGAACAAATAGAAAAAGAAATTAAGCATGTGGATTGCTCGATTCATTTTTTCACCTTTGAAAAATTTTCTAAACATTTTCAACCTGAATAACTGGCGTAGATCTCATTTTCAAAAATATTTAAATGAATGGATAAATCGAGACAAATCAAATTTATAAAGGCAAAACTCGCTCTTTTGAATACAGAGAGAGAACAATTACTCAAAAAGCTGGATGATATTGAGAAAGAAATGGCTCCTTCATCGAAAACATCTCCTATCATTTCAGCAGATTCTTCAATCTACCCTCCCGCTATAAACAATATTTTGGAATGTTCCCAAGAAGAACAACAAATAAAATTATTTCGTAGTTTGTTTCGTGGCCGCGATGATGTTTTTGCACGTTTATGGGTAAGTAGGAAAACAGGGAAAAGCGGTTATAGCCCTATGTGTAAGAATGAATGGGTAACCAAGATTTGTCAGAAACCAATAATGAAGTGTTCAGGGTGTCCAAATAGGGAATTATTGCCTTTAGATGATGAAGTAATCCGCAAACATTTGACAGGTAGACATGTGATTGGGATTTATCCTATGCTACAGGATGAAACCTGTTATTTTTTGGTAGTCGATTTTGATGGAGAAGATTGGATTGATAATATTTCTGTTTTTAGAAAGACGTGTTTGGAGGAAAAAGTTCCTATTGCTATTGAGCGTTCTCGTTCAGGTAAAGGAGCGCATACCTGGATATTCTTTGAAGATAAAGTTCCGGCTAGCTTAGCGCGACGCATGGGTAGTTTTTTGATAACTAAAACAATGTCCAAGCGGTATCAGCTTAGTATGAAGAGCTACGACAGACTATTTCCCAACCAAGATACTCTTCCTAAGGGTGGATTTGGCAATTTGATAGCACTTCCATTTCAAAAAGAGGCAATGCGGCAGGGAAATAGTATTTTCATTGATGAAAACGGTAATCCTTATATTGATCAATGGATATTTTTGTCTTCTATAAAAAGAATGTCATTGATGGATATCGAACGATTTTCAAAAGAAGTATCAAGTAATAAAGAAATTATTGGTGTTAGAATGAGCCCTATTGACGAAAATGATCCACCTTGGATGCGCCTCCCTTCAGGTAAGCGTAGGTATAAACCTATCATAAAAGACCTACCAGATAAAATCGAATTAGTAATCGCTGATAGGATATATATCAAGACAAACGGTTTGCCATCAGTACTTTTAAATCAAATCAAACGGTTAGCAGCGTTTCAAAACCCCGAGTTTTATAAACGCCAAAATATGCGTTTATCAACCTTTTTAACGCCACGAGTTATATCGTGTTCTGAAATTTTGGATGGTTATCTTGCGATTCCGCGAGGTTGTTTAAATGATTTATCTGGTTTACTGAACGAGTATGGCCTTAAAATAAATATTAAAGATGAACGAATAGCAGGTAGGAAGGTTAAATTCAAATTCTATGGTACTTTGACCAGGGAGCAAAAAGTAGCTGCAAGAAAAGTTTTAAGAGATGATATAGGAGTTTTAGTTGCGCCACCCGGTATGGGTAAGACAGTTATCGCTATTTACGCTATTGCCAGAAGAAAAACAAATACTTTAATCTTGGTTCATAGAAAGCCACTTATGGAGCAATGGCGGTTGCAATTAGCCTCTTTATTAGCAGTTGATTTAAAGGATATTGGGCAAATAGGTGCAGGTAAAAATAAATCAAATGGGATTTTGGATGTAGCAATGATTCAAAGCATGGAACGAAAAGGCGTCGTAGATGATAGGATAATCGACTATGGCTTTGTCATTGTAGATGAATGTCACCATGTGAGTGCCGTTTCATTTGAGAGGGTTCTGATGAAAGCTAAAGCAAAGTATGTTTTAGGACTTACAGCTACTCCTTATCGACGTGATGGGCATCAGCCAATCATTCATATGCAATGTGGTCCGATTTGTTATCAGAAAAAACAGAAGGATATTGTGCAACCAATTTCTCAATATATTGCTATTCCAAGAACAACTGAATTTAAGACCGAGCGGTCTGGTGAAGATAGTATTTACGACCTTTGGCCAAAACTAATAAATGATAATGAAAGAAATAAATTAATAATTGGCGATATACTAAATACCCTGCATGAGGGCAGATTCCCAATCATTCTTACAGAAAGAAGGGGACACCTTAAGACATTGACTGAGATGCTCAAGGATAAAGTTGAGCACTTAATTGTATTGTATGGTGCTACAAAACAGAAAAGACGTAAAGAGCTGCTAAAAGAATTATCCCACATCCTTCCTGGAGAGACAAAAGCTATTTTAGCCACAGGTTCCTATATTGGAGAAGGATTTGATATTCCACAGTTAGACACATTATTTATTACCATGCCCATTTCATTTAAAGGAAGAGTAATCCAATACGCAGGAAGGCTGCATCGAGAATGCAAGGGAAAGCGAGACGTTAAAATTTATGACTATATTGATAAAAATATTCCGGTATTGTGGCGAATGTATGAAAAGAGACTAAAGGTTTATAAGACGATGGGGTATACAAGTCTGGATGGGCTAGATGAACAGGAGGCGTAATTTACGATTTTAAAAAAGATTTGGTTTTTCGTAATAGAAAAGGCGAAATAATAAAAGTCTGGCCTTATGGTAGCGAAGAGCAGCAGAGATTTGAACAGGGTATTAATTTACTATTTAAGTTGTATCAGATAGATCGAGAAAGGCGGCTAGATAAAAAATTAAAGCGAGAAAAGATACTAGAAAAACAAATTGACGAAAACGACAAAAAGATATTTCGCAAATGTATTAAAAGGTCAGATAAAAGATATAACCTGACACAGACAGCAGGGATATTAGGAGTTCACCGCCAAACATTATATTACTGGATTAAAAAAGGTTGGCTTAAGCCAAAACGAGACTACAGGAATTATCCAGTTTTTACAGTTTTAGACATTGAAAATCTGATAAAATGGAAAAACTCGATAAAATTGTAATTAAAAAGCTACCTAAAATCACAATCATTCATCTTCTTGTGCAGCTTTAGACAATTGACCGCGAAGCCATAACTTATTTATATGAAAGAAGATACAAAGAAAATTTTTATCCGCAGTTGGGGATGACCGTTGGTGTAAGTACCGCGATATGATTTTAGGCATTTTAAAGGGGTTAAGTGATTTGGAGCGAAAGGGTTATGCGAAATTTGGTTGAAATTTTGAAATCAAAGCAATGTATCATAATGTGCAACAATGTTGCATGATGTATCTAAGGATTTTTCATGAAAACTTGACATTTCATGGCTATATTGGTTCTATAGAGATTGTAGAGAGTCGGTAGAATAATAATAAAAATGTGTTGATGGGAAGGTAGCTTACTTCAGGATTGCAAGCGAAATAATTCTCTTGACAATCTATACGATATCGTATAAAATGTCGATATGAGTTTAAAAAGAATTATTTATAATGATGTGGTTGGTGACCTTAAACGTAAAGAAATCGGCATTATTATAGGTCCCTGTCAAGTTGGCAAAACTACTCTTTTAAAAGAGTTAGCTTCTCACCACAGAAAGGCTAAGGATCTGTATAGGTATTTTAATCTCGAGATGCCTTCGGATGCTCATTATTTTGGGCGTGATTTTAAGGATGTCCTGACCGATATTGAAAAGGGGAAAGGAGTTGTTCTTATAGATGAATTTCATTATTTACCCAATGCTACCAAGCTCTTTAAAGCAATATATGATGGTTTACCGGGGGTAAAAGTCTATGCCACTGGTTCTTCAGCGGTTGAAATGCACCGACACCTGAAAGAGAGTTTAGCTGGGAGAAGACGGCTTTATCGACTTTTCCCACTGTCATTTTTAGAGTGGCTTCCCAGCAAGTCTAAAATCATTAAACTTCCAAGGGATATTCGGTCTAGGATTAGTTCACAGGCCCATCGAGTATTTAAGAAATACCTCGAGGAATTCATTATTTTTGGAGGGATGCCAGGGCTTGTGCACGAGAAGAATATAGAAGCAAAAAAGAGACTTCTTCTGGATTACGTTGTAACATATGTACAGAAAGATATTAAAGCACTTCTGCGAGAGGAAGATATTCTTTCTTTTAATCGATTACTTAGTCTGTTAGCAGCTCAAGAAGGAGGGTTCTTAAGCGAAAATAGCACTTCTCAGGCACTTAATTACTCGTTACGGCAGGTAAGAAAAGATTTAGCAATTTTGAACCAGATGTTTCTTCTGGACATTCTTAAACCTTTCTTTACTAATCGAGGTAGAGAACTTAAACAGACGAATAAAATATATTATTTTGATAGCGGCATTCGTAATGCTATTTTGCGAGATTTTAGGTCTCTTAATCAAAGGCAAGATAAGGGAGTACTCGTTGAATCATTTGTCTTGCATGAGATACAGAAGAATTTACGAGTAAGTCAGGAAATTTACTATTGGCGCACTAGAGAAAAAGACGAGGTAGACTTTGTTTTAGTGCAAGACAGGATTCCTATCCCGATTGAAGTTAAATCGAAGTTGCAGGTGCCTGAAATTCCAGAAGGAGTAAAGAAATTTATTCATAAATACCCTGAATGCAAAAAGGTTGTAATCTTAAATGATGACTTGCAGGAAACAATAATATATCAAGGGAAAAAGGTAATATTCGTTCCCAATTATTATGCCTATCTGCTCCCTCTTTTGTTTGAATAGCGTATTTCATAACCAATAAAGTTAATGCAGCCTGCAAGCGATTAATCCGCGTTGCAGGCTAATTTTTTATAAGATAAACTATTTTGTGCTCAGTGTAAAATGATAATCAATAACACTTAGAGAAGCTACTTAATAAAAAGAAAGAACGCGAAGAGCAAGTAAACAAAATATTGGATGAGCCGGATAAGAAAATTATCCGCAAGGTAGAAAAGAGAAAATTAAAAAGATACAACTTATCGCAAACAGCAAAGATACTTAATGTGCCAAGACAAACTTTATATTACTGGATTAAGAAAGGCTGGGTTAAACCCTGGCGCGATTATAGACGCTATCCTGTTTTTACAGTTTTTGACATAGACAAAATCATTAAATGGCGCAACACTATAAAATTGAGCAGAGAACCGTATGTTAGTAGGGATGTTTAGGATTTTATGTAACAACTTGATTTGCAGCGAGATAATTCAAAAGAGCAATTTTTGTTTTACAGTTTTTGACGCCCCTTGTTAGAGAGAAAAAATCACCATAATATTTTGTGAAAGAATAAGTTATGACAAAAAGAGTGTTCATTAAAAATTTTGGCTGACCGAACGTTACAGTGGCTAGGGATGGTGCTTGAGATTCTGAAGAGGATAAATGGGATGGAATAAGGGGGATGGGTAATGTTAGGTAAAAAGAGCTTTCAAGAATCTCTTGACAAGGGCAATAATATATGCTAATATTCGCATATATTGAATTAAGAGGTGATTATGGAACAGAAGCTTTATGAGCTTCACGCGCAGATGTGTCAGGTTTTTACCTCACCAAAACGTCTGGAGATATTAAATCTCTTACGAAACAAAGAGTTGTCTGTTGGGGAATTGGCTAGGATGGCAAAGATTCGTCAGGCAAACCTTTCGCAGCATTTAAGTATCATGAGGGAGAAGGGTATTGTCAAAACGCGCAGGGCTGGTGTAACGATTTATTATTCCTTGACCAATCCTAAAATCAGTAAAGCCTTCGACATCATAAGAGAGATGCTTCTGGAAAAATTAGCCCGGGCAGAAAAGCTGTCCCAGGATATCCGCAAGGTTAGGCAGCTATAATTTTTTTCTTGGATATATCACTCTATTCTAATAAAGGAATATATTCGGTATGGCAGAATATAAGGTTTTTCAGATAAAAAGAAGGATTAAGCAGCTTCTTATGGCTAGTGCCTTTTTTATAGTTATTATTGGAGGCTGGCGCTATCCCCTTTTGGGTTATTTTATTCCCCTATGCATGCTTTTAGGTATTGGCATAGGTTTCTTTAAAGGCAGAAAATGGTGTGACTGGTTTTGCCCCAGAGGGAGCTTTTTTGATACTTTGATAAAACCCATAAGCCCTAAAAAAGAAATCCCAAAATTTTTTAAAGGGCTACCTTTTAGAATCGGCTTTCTATCTTTCCTTATGGCTATGATGACTATACAGATTATCAAGCGCTGGCCTGATCCTTATAAAATAGGGATGTTTTTCGTAATCCTTCTTAGCGTCACGACGATTATAGGAATTATCCTGTCTTTCTTTTTTCATCAGCGCACTTGGTGCTATTTCTGTCCTATTGGCTCAATGGCAAACTGGGTAGGCAGGAGAAAATATCTTTTAAAGATAGAATCTAAACTCTGCACCGAATGCCAGCTCTGCTATAAAGCCTGCCCCATTCAGGTTGCGCCATTTAAATTCAAGAAAGACGATATTGAAATAGTTAAAGATGGCGACTGCTTAAAATGTAATCTTTGTGTAGTGGTCTGTCCTAAGAAAGCCCTAAGTTTATAGAAGGAATTTAAAATGAAGAAGACAGTTTTTCTGGTTGTTGCATTACTCATATCATTAAGCAATCCCAAGTTCTCTTTTGCTGACAGGGATTGGGAATACTGGTCAAGATATTCTTTTGAGGCACCGCTTACTAAAGAGATAAGCTATCTTATAAAACCTGAATGGCGAATTAAGAATGATATGAGCTATAGATATCTGTTTAAGCTTGAGCAGGCAATTGCCTTTAAGCTCAACAAATATTTGGAGGTTGCTCATTATTATGTCTGGCAGGAAAGCAAAAGTGCCAAAGGTGCGGATAGATCAGATTTAATTTATTTTGACACAACCGGGAAAATACCCTTGAAGGAGTTTTTTGATATGAAGATAATTGACAGATTGCGCTATCAATATAATTTTGACAAGGCATTAACAGTCTGGCGAAATTCCACTAGATTAACAAAGGTATTCAAAGTAGGCAAATTTGAACTATCTCCA